>JAEZGU010000270.1 GCA_023416855.1 Bacillota bacterium | reverse complement strand
GCTTGATGAGCTGATTCAGGAAGACAATCAAGTTTTAAACAAAACCATAGTTTACAGCTATGATGTAGGTGGAAACTTAAAATCAAAGCTTGAAATAAACATACGGTACCGGCAGTGTAAGAACAACTATTGCTTATAGCTATGATCCTGTATGGAAAGATAAACTCATAAGCTATAATGGAAAGCCAACAACCTATGATGAAATAGGAAATCCTCTTACTTATGATGGATGGATATTTAGATGGGAAGAAGGAAGACTTCTTGCTGGAATAGCAAGACAAGGCTTAGATATTAGCTTTAAATACAATGATAATGGTATAAGGACAGAAAAAAGAGTAAACGGCATTTCTACCAGATATCACTTAATAGATGACAGAGTTACCTTTGAGACTAATGGTGCAGATAAGATTTACTATAGCTATGATAGTGAAAATAAGCTTGTAAGTATGAACTTAAATGGAGTAGAATACTACTATGTAAGAAATGTTCAAGATGATATTATAGGCTTAATAGACAACAGTGGTAATCTTGTAGTAACATATGTTTATGACAGCTGGGGTAAGTTAGTATCTATAAGCGGTACTTTGAAGGATACTGTAGGTGTTAAGAATCCGTACAGGTACAGAGGTTATAGGTATGACAATGAAACTGGATTATATTATTTGCAAAGTAGGTATTATAATCCTGAGTGGGGTAGGTTTATTAATGCTGATAGTTTAATGATACTACTTCAAAATAGTAGAAGAATTCTATCATTGAATTTATTCTCTTATTGTGAAAATAATCCGATTATGTATGCTGACCATAGTGGACATTTAGCTTCTGTAGTAGTTGGAGCTATAATTGGTGGAGTTATGGGTATGGTCTTTGATGCAATTGGGCAAGCACTCGCGTATTTTATTAATCATAATCGTTCTCTTAAAGGTTTTACAATAAATAAAATTAGTATTGCAACAGCTGCAGTTTGGGGAGCAACTTCGGGTGCATTTATGGGAGGAAATTTAAAAAAAGGAATGCAAGGTGTAGTAAATGGTGCTATAAATGCTGCGAGTGGAATAGTAGATAACATTCGAAACAATAAATCAATAAATATGACAAGTATACTCTCTAACTTTATTATGGGATTTATAGGAGGAGTATATTCAGGTAATGGTGTTGGTGCTGGCTTTTTTAGAAAAAATATTTACACTAAAGGTGGAATGTATATTATAGGTGGAGTTTTATATAGGTCTTTACCTGTAATAAATAGTATGGTATTAAGGCAATTCGCAATAGGAGCATCAAGGTCTTTGGCTGGATATTTAGGGCCTACAATTAAAAACTATGTTTTATAAACAAGGAGGTGCTATTAGATGTGCCATATGGTATTTATGAATTAAATATTACTGGATCCGAAGGAATATTCTTTATGATAATTCTTGTCTTCTTATTCTCAATTTTAACGGCTGCAAGAATTGGAGCAAAGGATAATCCATCATTTAATTTAATGATTAAACTCAAAAGCTCAATATCATTTATATTGTTTTTATATCCATTTAAACGTAAGGTTACAGTGTGGGCGGTCATTATGCAGGTTTGTAATTATATTACACTCCTAAGCGCTCTGATAGTATATAAAGTATTAAACTTAAATTCCCATCAGATAGATAAGATGTTTGCAATAGTAATTGGTATTTATTCTGGAGTAAGCATAATATTAATTATTATTGATATGGTAGTTTTTGACATAAAGAATAACAAGTAACTTAATTTTGACAATTTAAATTATTATGGATGGTTATAAAGACTCAGGGAAGTTTTGATTAGAAGCTAATTGCAGTTTACCCTGAATAAAACCAGATAACATAAATAAGATTATCTGGTTTTATTATTTTTTTAAATATGGATTTCGTATAAACTGTAAAATCGCCATGTAAGCATGAATCCAAGTTAATTTTTTAGATCCAAAGATTTATACCATGGGACACATTATTATATCCTGGTGAAATTCATAATGCCGTTGTTAGAAATATTAAATCAAAATATGGTTTTAAAGCTGAATAATGGGTTAAGTCTCAATCAATTTCCAGAGGTTTATGAAAATATAATATGGTGTCAGTGAGAATATGGCAAAAATATATAACATTACAAGATTAATAGTAAGATGTAAATTTGGTGGTTTTAACTGAAAGAAATAAGGGCCTTTGTAGTTTGTGTTGTACTTTTAATATTATGGGCCTCCATTTTGATTCTGGACAATTAAATACGTTATTTTTGTTAAATAATACTGTGTTTTCAAGATTTGTATGTAATTTAAGCTGCAAGATAGTTAATAACTTCAAATTTGAAAATAAAAGATTAAAAAGCAGTCTTTCGATTTTATAAAATGAAAGGCTGCTTTTTATATCTAAATTCAAGAAGTGAGGGAAATCATTATGAAGAAAAGCTTTAATAAGAAAAAGAATTTATATAATTTAAAACAACATATTAAATCTTATATGAAATGCTGTCCTGTCAAAAGGACAGCATTTCATCGTATTGGTAATAGAAAACAATAAGGAGGTAGCAGATGGGTACATATATTCATTTTACAAAAGAACAAAAAGAAAGAGCAAACAGTGTTGACCTTGAAGAATTTCTACAAATGCAAGGTGAAAACTTATTGCCATCAGGTAGAGAAAAAAGACTAAAAAGTAATCATAGTATTACTGTTAGGGGAAATGAGTGGTTTGACCATGCTACAAAAGAAGGTGGTCTTGCTATTGATTTCGTTCAGAGTTTTTATGGGTTAACTTTCCCAGATGCGGTAACAAGGCTACTTAGCGGAGAACAAGGAGAAATCTATTCCATAGTAAAGAAAAAAGAAGAAATTAGAAAACCGTTTGAATTACCACCCAAGAACAATGAAATGCGTAGAGTGTTTGCTTATTTGATTAAGCACAGACTCATTGATCGAGATGTGGTTAGCTTTTTTGCAAAGGAAAAACTCATCTATGAAAGTAAAGAGCGATCAAAAGATAAAACAAAAGAGTATCACAATGCCATATTTGTAGGCTATGATGAAAATGGTACTCCTCGTCATGCCCATAAAAGAGGTATTTACACCGAGGGAAAAAGTTATAAGGGGAATATTAACAGTAGCAATCCTTGTTACAGTTTTCATTACCTCGGTATTAGTGACAGAGTCTATGTATTTGAGGCTCCTATAGATATGCTTTCCTTTATCACGGTACAAAAAAATACCGATTGGAAAAAACACAGCTATGTTGCTCTTTGTGGAGTGTCTGAGCAAGCATTATTTAAAATGCTTGAAATCAATCCTAATTTAAGTCATGTTAGTTTATGCTTAGATCATGATACTGCTGGAATTGAGGCAAGTGAAAAAATAGCAGATATGCTGAAAGAAAAAAATATTGGTTGTGATAGGTTACTTTCTAATAAGAAAGATTGGAATGAGGATTTGAAAGCAGAACAAAATTTAACAGCTATTCCTGCAGAAGAACACCCCCAGCATATTATGAAAAATGAACTTTGCAATGAAATATTTGGAATTATAAAAGAATTCGAAAAGATTGAATTGAAGTATGAGGATGGCTTAAAGGCCTTTCAAAAGACTCAAAAAACAAATGTGTTGCAGGCTGAAGCTATGAAGATGGCAACAGCTGTTTTTTTATGTCTTGCATTAAAAGAATTCAGACAACTTGGAATTACTATGACTTCGGAAGGAATTGTTCAGAAAATGAATGAAGAGTTTCGCGCATATCAAAACAGGCGCAAGTATTATTTAACACTTTCTGATGTAGAAACCGAACTGTTGACATTCAAAAGTCAAAATGGAATTATTTCTGAATCAGA
>JAEZGU010000269.1 GCA_023416855.1 Bacillota bacterium | reverse complement strand
TTAAACTCAACACTTCCGTTTATAACACCTTCTGTTGTCAATGCATATAACTTTAACTCACTGTAATGAGTTGTCGCCGCAGTTATAATTTTCCTTTCATGAAGAGTATCAAGTATTGCTATAGCCAAGGCTGCACCTTCTGTTGGGTCTGTTCCTGCGCCTAATTCATCAAAGAGTACAAATGATTTATCATCAACCTCTTTTATAATTTTGACGATGTTAGTCATATGAGATGAAAAGGTACTTAAGCTTTGTTCTATACTTTGCTCATCTCCAATATCAGCATATACTGCATTGAAAACTGATATTTCTGTTCCATATTCAGCAGGAAGATGAAGTCCTGCCATACCCATCAATGAGAATAAGCCTAAAGTCTTTAATGAAACAGTTTTTCCTCCTGTATTTGGGCCAGTAATTATTAATGTTGTAAACTCATCACCTATCCATGCATTTATTGGAACAACAACATTCTTATCTATTAAGGGATGTCTTCCATTTTTAATACGAATGTATCCTCTATCATTAATCTTAGGCTCTACTGCATTTAAACTGATAGCATACTTGCCTTTTGCAAATATGAAATCCAGTTCCTTTAATATATCTTGATTGGTGAGCATTTCAGATGCGACTTCTCCAATCATGCCACTTAACTCTAATAAAATTCTTTCAACTTCTTTTTTTTCAGATGTTTTGAGATCTGATATATCATTTGTCATTTCTACTATAGCTATTGGCTCAATAAAAAGTGTAGAACCTGTAGACGACTGATCATGTATAATACCTTTTACCATGCTTCTATATTCTTTTCGCACGGGTATTACATATCGATCATTTCTCATTGTTACTATATTTTCCTGTAAATACTTTTGAATTGTAGAAGAGTTTACTAATTGATTTATTTTATTTTTAATTGCATTTTGTTTTATTTGAATTTCTCTTCTTATTCTTTTTAGCTCTGGACTTGCATCATCAGCAATCTCTTCTTCACTTATAATAATATTATATATTTTTTCTTCAACTTCTTTGTTTGTATAAATTCCATTACACAAATCTTCTAAAATTTCATAACTTCTTTCTTCTTTATTATTTAAAAGTATATAGTTTTTTATTAATCTTGCAGCTCTTAATGAATCAGCGCAGTTTAATAAACCTCTAAGAGAAATTATACCTCCCACAGATCCTCTTTTAACATATTCTTTAACGTCACTAAAACCGCCTAAGGGTGGTGCTCCTTTTTCCAATATTATTGATAAACTCTCAGCCGTTTGTTTTTGTTTATATTTAACACTTGATAAGTCAGAGGATGTATCAAGTTTTCTTACTTCTTCTTTACCTAATGAAGTTTCAGCAAACTCGGAAAGTTTTTCAATAATTTTATCAAATTCTAAAACTGATTTAGATTTTTGTTTCATTTTTAACCTCTTTCATTCGGGGACATTCCTTAAATGCTCGCTCCAAAGACTCTCTATTCATTTAAGATGTGTCCCCATACCTTTATAGTATGTTTTTCAAATAGTGACCTCTGGTAAAACTATTATCCTTTAATACACTTGCAGTTTTAACTCCATTTATTTCGCAATACAATGCATCTATTACATCTTCTACATTATTTAGCCACTTGGTATCTACCATAAAATAATCAATATTTGCATTTACAAAATCCTCAGCTTTTCCTAAAATTGTCAAAGGAACGCTGTTGTATATATGTGTTAACCTGTTATCTCTTTCAATATTAAAGTAAACTGCTTTTCTATCTTTTAAAGAATATGTGTTTCTATGTTCACATGTATTGCAATCATGCAAATTCTTGCATTTTTTTATTAGGGACATTGGGCAGTTTTTCATAACCATCAACTGCACGTATTCATGTGCTATAATTTCTGTCAATATGGAACTATTATTGTTTATACTCTCCATATCTCTAATATTTGATTCTACTGATAAAGTTAAGCTCTCAGCACCATTTTCCTTAAACAACTCTGTTGAAAAAGAGTTTATAATATTAAGGAATGAACCACAATGGATTTTTAGGCTGCTATTTTGTTTAAAATAATAGAAGCTCCCCACATTATTAACACAAACACCATCAAATATCTCTTCATAAAGTTTCATATTGCTTTCAAATGTATTGTATTGTAAAGCTGATACAATGTTTGGTAAAAATAAATATTTCTCCTTAACATTGATTTTTCTAACTAATTCCATATTTAAATTATAAGGCACATAAATTCTATCTACCTTATTGTCTATTAAGCTAAAATCTTCATCACTATTTATTTTTACACTTATTTTAGTCTTACTATTTTTGTCTTTTCTGTTGAATTTAAATACTTCATTACGTGTTAAGCTAACTTGCTTTCTGCTATGAAAATTCGCCGCTTTTTCATAAAGCAATTCGGTTGCTTCTCTTCTTAATTGGTTCAGTGTACTTTTTCTTATAAACACATTTTCCTGCTTATCTATTTGTATATCATGTAGTTGAAATATTGTGTTACCAAGCTTACTCAATTGCTCAATAATAATTTCATCCGTCACAGCATTTCTTAAGCTGCTTTCACAAATCTCATCACTATATATAAATACTTCGTTTTTTCCGTCTGTTGCAAAAATTTGCGCTTTTTCACCAATCTTTAATTTTAAAGCAAACTTTATACTGTTTCTTCTATATTCTGAAAACTCATGGGCTATATCAATATTTTCTTCTTCAATTTCATCAATTTTGTCACCTTTAACACCGGAACTAAGCTTTGCAAACATTTCATCATCTTTGTTTTGTTTAAGGTATGAATTAGTATAACCTCTGCTAAATGTTGAAATAGCTCTTTCTTTAAGTTCAGACTTATCCGACTCCACACCGTTATAATAGTCATCTATTATCTGCCTGTAGTATCTGACTACTTCAGATGTATACAATGGCCCCTTCATACGCCCTTCGATTTTAAACGTTGTAATTCCTGCATCTATTAATTCATGGATTGTTTCTCCTGCCATAAAATCCTTTAAGCTAAGGACGGGCACTTCATTAAATTCTTCTACCAATTCACCCTTTTCTTTATCATAAAAGCTATAATTTAATCTGCAAGGCTGAGCACATTTTCCTCTATTGCCACTTCTACCCCCTAAAAAACTTGACATATAGCATTGACCAGAATAACAGGTACAAAGAGCACCATGAATAAAAATTTCCAAATCAACATTAACATTTTTTACTGTTTCTTTTAACTGTGATATGGACATTTCTCTTGCCAAAATAACTTTTTGCACATCATACTGTTCAAAGAATTTAACACCATATTCATCGTAAACAGCTGCCTGAGTGCTTATATTAACCGGCAAATCAGGTATATGCTTTTTTAATAAATATAAAAGTCCCAAATCCTGAACGATTACAGCATCTACGTCAATTTCATATAAAAAGGCTGCATATTTTAGTGCATCATAAATCTCTGTATCCTTTAATACGATGTTTAAAGTTACATACACTTTAACATTTTTATTATGTGCATATTTAATTACATGCTTCATTTGCTCATCATCAAAATTTTGAGAACTATACCTTGCATTAAATAATTTTCCTCCTAAGTAAACTGAATCTGCACCGCTATTTACAGCAGCGTAAAAAGATTCCATGCTTCCTGCCGGAGCTAATAGTTCTATTGTCTTTTTCATTTTATCTCCTGTTTCTAAAAAAGGAACGCATATGCGTTCCTTTTTGCGTATAATTAAATAGATGTTTCTTTATCAAGAAGATCTAACAACTCTCTGTTGTCTTTTTTCAGCTTTGAAATTTCTAATTGATTTTGAAAATTCTCTGATTCCTTGCGATTTAATTTTTCCTGAAGCTCATTGATTGAATTCATCAAATTTTCCTTATCGTTATTAAGCATTAACAATTCTTCTAAATACTTTTCTCTTTCATCATTAATTGTGTCATATTTTTTCTTTAATTCATCTGTGTCATTCTTATGTTCAGCTATTGATTTCTCTTTGCTGTTTATAATACTATCTTTTTCAAATATTTTATTCTGCAATGCATTTATTTTATTATTAAGTGATTCTATATCACTTTGCTTTGACTCAATAATTAAATTCAGTTTTTGGTTCTCATCATTAATATTATATATTTTTTGTGTTTTTTCATCACAGCTACTTTTCAATTCTCTAATTGTTTTTTCAAGCTGTAAAATTGTTTGCTCTCTTTCGTTAAGCTTTAATTGAAGCTTTGAAATTCTTCCGTTTAAGCTACTTTTTGTATTATTCATAAAGCTTAACTCTTTAGAGAAGTTTTCACGCTCAACTCTTAATTCTTCTAATGTTTCTTCTAACTCTTCATTTTTGTTTTTTAATTCATTAATTAGAATTTCGCTTTTTAATAGCTGTTGTTCTTGTTCATTTAGCTTTTCTTGTTGTTTAGAAATTTGACTATTCAAATATTCTCTATCATTATCTCTTGCAAGTAGTTTTTCTCGATAACTATCTTTTTCCAAAATAGCTTCTGAGGTTTCTTTTAATAACTCTTCTTTTTCTTTAACTGCTATTTCTCTGTCTTGCTTTAAATTTAATATTTCTTCGCAAATTTCTTTTTTGTAATCATTGAATTCATTATTCAGTTTTATATATTTATCAACAATAACAAATGAAGATAAAATTAATTTATCTATCTCATTAAATCTCTTATTTGTATTAGCTATTACATTAATTTGTTCATTTATGATATTTTCTATATTTTTAACATATTCCGGACTTTCATCAGTTCTAACGTTGTATTTTTTATCTCCAATTACTATTTCTATTTTATTCATATGCAAACCCCTTTAATTTTTTCTTTTGACATTCTGAATAATTTTCTTATTGATAGTTCAATTTTATGTTATATTTATATTAATGTATAATCCGCTTAATTTCAATAGGAAATAAAAAATTTTAATCACATTAGAATGCATAAAATTTGTTGGCTCGCTAAAGTTCGCACAATTTTAGTTTTATTCTTATTTATTATGATAATTTTCGCTATGCTCTATAAAAGCTCTAAAAATATTTGCAAATATGGGAAGCTTATTATACATAACCTCTGGATGCCATTGAATTCCCATTGCAAAAGTTAAATTTTCAGATTCTATACATTCTATAATTCCATCTTTAGCAAAAGCTGTGGGCTTGTACCCTTTGCCTGTTTCTTTAATGCTTTGATGATGAAGTGAATTAGTTCTTAGTTCATTTACCTTTAATATTTCAAATAATTTAGAATCTGTGATAATTTCTACATTGTGAAATTCAAGTGCTTTAGATATATCATAACTGTGACAATTTGTATTTTGTCTTTGAAAGTAAATATCCTGATATAAATTACCTCCTGCTGCAACATTCATAATTTGTGCACCCCTACAAATACCTAATATGGGTATATTTTTTTCAGCAGCTTTTTTGTAAAGTTTTAATTCAAATTCATCTCTTTCATAATCTATCAAACCTATGTCTTTAATTGGCTCTTCTCCATAATACAATGGATTTACATCATATCCTCCTGAAAAGAGTATTCCATCTACCATTTCTAAATATTTTTCAATTATTTCGTCGTCGGTAGTTATCTGAAACATAAAAGGAATCCCCCCATTATCAGAAATTGACCTTAAATTCCACTCATTTAGCACTTGATAATAGTAACCGTTTTTACGTTCACTATCAGTTGTTACACCAATAATTGGCTTCATTGCTCCCTCCACTTATTATTTATAATATCATAAGCTATGCTTTCCGCATCTAATCCATTTGACTTAAACAACTCATCTACGCTTCCATGCTGAATAAAATCATCAGGGAGAGTTTTTAATAATAAATCAACATCATTTGGCATTATAGACTTTATATATGAAGCTATTCCAAAAGTAGAACCCTCATCTATTATTACAGCCTTCTTTGTCTTGTTTACTGATGCATTAATCAATTTATCGTCCAATGGCTTAGCAAATCGAAGATTGATTATCTCTGCATCTATATTATGTTCTTTTAAAATTACACTCACATTTAGCGCAATTTGCACCATTCTACCTGTGCAAACAATTGAAACATCGTTACCTTCCTTAACAACAACACCTTTTCCTTTCTCAATTACAACATTACTGTTATTAATGACAGATGTTGAACTACCCCTTGGGTATCTAACTGCTATTGGGCCGTCATACTCATTAATTGCATATTCAAGCATATTTTCAAACTCAGTGTAATCAGCAGGTGCCATAACAACCATATTAGGTATTTGACATAAGAAACCCTCATCAAAAACACCTTGATGAGTTTCACCATCATTACCAACGAGGCCTGCTCTATCAATTGCAAACACAACATGTAGATTTTGTAACGCAACATCATGTATTATTTGATCATATGCTCTCTGTAAAAAAGATGAATATATTGCCACTACCGGAACAATTCCGTTTGTAGCAAGTCCGGCGGCCATAGTTACTGCATGCTGTTCAGCAATGCCAGCATCAAGAATTCTTTCCGGATACATGTTAGCAAATTCGGTTAAACCTGTACCGTCTGTCATTGCGGCAGTTATAGCTACTACATTTTTATTGTCTTGAGCTATATCGCATAGTTTTCTACCGAAAACTTCAGAATATGAAGGTACATTTGATTTTTTCAACATTTCCCCTGTTATAACATCAAATGGCGCAACACCATGAAATTCGCCAGGTCTGTTTTCAGCATATTTATATCCTTTACCTTTCTTGGTTATTATGTGCATTATAAGTGGTCCATCAATATTTTTTGCAGCTTTAAAAGCTTCTAACAATTCATCCACGTTATGTCCATCAATGGGCCCCATATATGTTAAGCCCAACTCCTCGAAAAGCATACCCGGGATTACCATTTTTTTAATTCCATCCTTGGCTCTTTTTAAAAATGATTTGATTGTTCTACCACCTATAGGCATATCATTTAATAGCTTTTCGATATCTTTTTTTGTTGATAAGTATCTATTGCTTGTTCTTATCATACTAAGATAATGTGACATACCTCCAACATTTGGTGAAATAGACATTTCATTGTCATTCAGTATAATTATTAATTTTGTATTGCTTCTGCCTAAATCATTTAACGCTTCAAAGGCCATACCGCCTGTAAGTGCACCGTCACCTATAACAGCTACAACTTCATATTGTTCTTTTTTATAGTCCCTTGCTCTTGCAATTCCAATTGCTGCAGAGATAGAGGTACTGCTGTGACCTGTGTCAAAAACATCATAACAACTTTCGCATCTTTTTGGAAAGCCACTTAAACCTTCATATTGCCTAAGTGTAGACATTTTGTCTTTTCTACCGGTTAATATTTTATGAACATAGGATTGATGACCTACATCCCAAATAATTTTATCTTTAGGCGTGTTAAATGAATGGTGAAGTGCAACTGTTAACTCCACCACTCCTAAATTTGAAGCTAAATGACCACCTGTTTTTGAAACTGATTCTATTATGTATTGTCTTAATTCGCAAACTAATATATTTAATTCTTCACTGTTTAATTTTCTTAAATCATCTGGAGAATTTATATAATCCAATAAATTCATTATTCCCTCTCATTAATATGATTATTTTATTTTATCTGTACTCTCGTCTTCATAATTATATATTGCTTACATAAATATGTCAAAATGTAAATGTCCATATTATTTTTTATGTCAGTTACACAAAAATATACTGTACAATTTAAAGATAATATTGTATCATATTTAATATATTTATATCAAATAGTGTAACATAATAAAAACGATATTGAAGGGAAAACTTATAAAGCATTTACATTATAAAGTATTTGGAGGATGATTATGAGCAAAAAGTGGGTTTACTTGTTTAAAGAGGGCAATGCTTCTCAAAAATATCTGTTGGGCGGAAAAGGTGCTAACCTTTGTGAAATGACTAATATTGGTCTACCTGTACCTCCCGGATTAACTGTAACAACCGAAGCATGTACTGAATTTTATGAGCAAGGAAAAAAACTAACAGACGAAATAGTTAATCAAATAAAAAGTAGTATGTCAATTCTTGAAGAACAAACAAACAAGAAATTTGGTGATGTAAATAATCCGTTATTGGTGTCAGTACGTTCAGGAGCTGCTTTCTCAATGCCAGGCATGATGGATACAATCCTAAATCTTGGACTTAATGATAATACTGTAGAAGGTATGGCAAATAAAACAGGAAACAGAAGATTTGCTTATGATAGTTACAGAAGATTTATCCAAATGTTTGGAGATGTAGTTTTAGAAATACCAAAGTTTAAATTTGATAATGCTCTTGAAAATGCAAAAGAGGAAAAGGGATATAAGTTTGATACTGAACTTACTGCAGAGGACTTAAAAATTCTTGTTGATGAATTTAAAAACATATATAAAAATGAAACAAAGTCAGAATTCCCTCAAGATCCTGAAACTCAATTATTAATGGCAGTTGAAGCAGTATTTAGATCTTGGAACAATCAAAGAGCAATTACATACAGAAATTTATATGATATACCACACAATTTAGGTACAGCAGTTAATGTACAATCAATGGTGTTTGGCAATATGGGAGATACATCAGGCACAGGTGTTGCATTTACAAGAAACCCATCTACCGGAGAAAAGAAAGTTTTTGGTGAGTTTCTAATTAATGCACAAGGTGAAGATGTTGTTGCGGGTATTAGAACTCCGTTGTCAATTGATAAGCTAAACGAAGTAATGCCGGAAATATACAAGCAATTTATAGAAGCTGCACATACACTTGAACAACACTATAAGGATATGCAAGATATAGAGTTTACTATAGAAGAAGGAAAACTTTATTTCTTACAAACTCGTAATGGTAAAAGAACTGCTGATGCGGCGTTAAGAGTAGCAGTTGAATTAGTTGAAGAAGGTTATATAACTAAAAAAGAGGCAGTTATGAGAGTTGACCCAAGATCATTAGATCAATTATTGCATCCTAAATTTGATCCAAATGAACTTAAAAATTCAACTCCTATAGCTAAAGGACTTCCTGCATCGCCAGGAGCGGCAACAGGAAAAATTTACTTTAATGCTGACGAAGCTGTTGAAGCAGCAAATAGAGGCGAAGATGTTATCCTTGTAAGAAAAGAAACATCGCCTGAAGATATTGAAGGAATGAATAAAGCTAAGGGTATATTAACTTCAAGAGGCGGTATGACTTCACATGCTGCAGTTGTAGCAAGAGGAATGGGTAAATGCTGTGTAGCAGGATGTGAATCAATAAATGTTAACGAAGCTAACAAAGTAATGTCAGTAAGAGGCGAAACATTTAATGAAGGTGACTTTATTTCACTTGATGGAAGCACCGGAAGTGTATATAAAGGAAGTATTAAGACAGTTGAAGCAAATATATCAGGAAACTTCAGCAAATTAATGGCATGGGCTGATGATTTTAGAAAACTTGGTATCAGAACAAATGCAGATACTCCAAAAGATTCTGAAGTAGCTGTAAAGTTTGGTGCTGAAGGTATTGGACTTTGCAGAACTGAGCATATGTTCTTTGAAGAAAGCCGAATTTTCTCTGTACGTAAAATGATAATTTCTGAAACAGTTGAACAACGAGAAAAAGCATTAGCTGAAATATTGCCTATGCAGAAAAACGACTTTAAAGGAATCTTCAAGGTTATGGGAGTTCGTCCTGTTACAATAAGATTATTAGATCCTCCATTACATGAATTTATACCTACAAACGAAGAAGATATAGCTGAACTTGCAAAGGATATGAATGTGCCATTAACAAAATTAAAGGATACAATTAGCGGATTACATGAATTTAATCCAATGCTTGGTCATAGAGGATGTCGTCTTGCAATATCATTCCCTGAAATTGCAAGAATGCAAACAAGAGCAATTATTGAAGCAGCAATAGAAGTTTCAAGAGAAGAAAATATTAGTATTATACCTGAAATAATGGTTCCACTTGTAGGTAAAAAGGAAGAACTAAGCATTTTAAGGGAATTAATAATAGAAGTTGCTGAAGAAACTAAAAAAGAATTAAATTCTAACCTTGAATATCTTGTTGGAACAATGATAGAAATACCAAGAGCATGTATAACTGCTGATGAAGTTGCAGAATATGCAGACTTCTTCTCATTTGGTACTAATGACTTAACACAAATGACATTTGGTTATTCAAGAGACGATGCTGGTAAATTCCTTGAAGATTATAAGGATGCAGGTATACTTGAACAAGACCCTTTCCAAACAATAGACCAAGTAGGTGTTGGTAAATTAGTTGAAACAGCAGTTAAACTTGGAAGAGAAGCTAAAGATCATCTTCACTTAGGAGTTTGCGGAGAGCATGGTGGAGATCCTGCTTCAATTGAATTCTTCCACAAAACTGGTCTCGACTATGTATCTTGCTCACCATTTAGGGTGCCGGTAGCAAGATTAGCAGCAGCACAGGCAGCGATAAAGAATTAAGGAAATAAGAATTAAGATATTTACTTTATAATATGAAAGGGATTGAGTTTCTACTCAATCCCTTGTCTAATTTGCATATAACCTATTATAAACTTCTTTTTTTCTTTTCTTCTTTGCTTCTATTTTTTCTACTGATTGTCTTTTTTGAGGCTTATTATTCTTTGGGGCAACCGATGTTATTAACATTGGAAATGGATTATCATTTACAACAGTAATAGACTTTTTTATTAATTTTTGAATTTTTGCAAGATATTCTTTATCTTCATATTCGCAGAATGAAATTGCTGTTCCGCTATGATCTGCTCTTCCGGTACGACCTATTCTGTGAACATAATTTTCCGGCATTTCAGGAAGATTGTAATTTATCACATATGATAATTCATCTATATCTATACCTCTTGCTGCTATGTCTGTTGCTACAAGAACTCTTATTTCTCTACACTTAAAATTATTCAATGCTAACTGTCTCGCACTTTGTGATTTATTACCATGAATAGCCTGTGCTTTAATTTTATTTGCAATAAGATCTTTTACTACCTTGTCTGCCTCATGCTTAGTTCTAGTAAAAACCAATACTGATTTAATATTAGAATTTTTTAAGAGATGCACTAATAAATTCTTTTTATTGTTTTTATCTACAAAATATATTAATTGCTTTATTTTATCAACAGTAGAAGAAATAGGAGTAACTGCAACTTTTACAGGATCAACTAATATCGAGTTGACAAGTTCAGAAATTTCTTTTGGCATAGTTGCTGAAAATAGTAGCGTCTGTTTTCTGTTTGGTAAAATGTTTATAATTTTTTTTACATCATTTATAAAACCCATGTCAAGCATACGATCTGCTTCATCAAGTACAAATGTTGATACATCCTGCAGTTTTACCATTCTTTGATTTAGTAAATCAAGAAGTCTTCCTGGTGTTGCTATTAATATATCTACACCTCTCCTCAGTTTTTCCGTTTGATGGCTTTGTGAAACTCCGCCGAATATTGAACAATATTTTAAATTAGTATAACGACCGTATGTTTTAAAACTTTCTTCTATTTGAACAGCAAGTTCTCTGGTTGGTGTTAAAATTAATACTTGAATATTTCTCTTTGAACTATTATTTTGTTCAAATATTTTTTGTATTATTGGAATAGCAAATGCTGCTGTTTTTCCGGTACCTGTTTGAGCGCAGCCAAGTACATCTCTTCCTATTAGTGCATGAGGTATAGCCTTTTCCTGTATCGGTGTAGGTCTGTCATAACCTTCATCTACTAAAGCTTTAATTATTGCTTCTATTAAGTTTAAATCTTCAAATTTCATTTTCTCTCTCTTTCTAAAATAAAAAAATCGGGTTGTTTCCCGACTTTTTTACGTTCATAGCTATATTAAAATTATATTCTATTTACGTTAGTTGCTTGTTCGCCTTTATCACCTTGAGTAATATCAAAGCTAACCGCTTGACCTTCATCTAATGACTTGAATCCATCACCTTGGA
>JAEZGU010000213.1 GCA_023416855.1 Bacillota bacterium | reverse complement strand
TAGGAATTGAAACCATGTCAATCGCGTTTACTTGGCTAAATAGCAAATCCAATAATGAAATAGTATCGTGATCGTATTGTAAATACTGATAAGACTCTATTGAGAAAGAAACAATCAGTATAATAGTTACAAACCAGATCCAACAAGGTAGGGTCTTTACTTTTTTAATAATTCCTCGTAACATAATTTTAGCCCTAAAAAAGAAAATTTCTTAGGAGCAAGATAATTCTTGCTCCTAAGATTGCATCTATTACGAAACAGGCCCGTCTCTATAACCAGCAGCGTCGGCTTCCTCAAGCGATCCAAAAAGACCAAACGCCCCGCTAATATATAATCTTGTTCCATAATAAAAAGTATTGTCAATTCTCATGTAAATGTATCTTGAATAGGATAATGGGGCATCAACTGAATTCACCCAATCATAACCATCCATATTGTTATTTATACCTGTTAGCTTATTGGATGTATCTTCTCCAACACAAACATATGACTTATAGTAGTAACCCTCGCCATTTACTGTAGCATAGTAATTATTGTCTCCAACATAATCATCATATTGTTGTGTTAAATGTCCTGTCCAAAAGCCCCATAAACAGCTTCCTGAATATGGGCGTTCATCCGCAAATGCAGTTGTGGACATAGCGAAAACCAATACTAATATCAAACTGCATATTATTATTAATTTTTTCATTTGAATTCATCCTTTCTTTTCCCAAGCGAATCATTTCTATCAAGTTTTGTCGGTTGAACAAATCTTGATCCTGTGCTATCATACTGCTTATAGTCCTTGCGGAACCGGCTACCTTAGCACTAAGGTAGGGTTGGCACCATTGGTTTTTGCAAGGACTTTACTATACCATCATTAAGCATCGCCTACCTCTTATGGGGGCTCGCCTTTGCAGAAAGGCTTGTCCTCATTTTATAACCCTATTTAGCAACCGGTTTTACCATTACTCTTTATTTGAGAGTGCAAGATGAATGGGATTATCCAGCAGTAAATCTCAAAAATACCTCTCATTGATAATACAGTTTTAAGAAGCAATCCGTTGCAAAATTAAACGGCTATTTTCCAGTAAGCGTATAGATTATGTCTAACGAAGTAGTATTAAATTCGTTCTATATTATTTAATAGCCTAGTCCTCTGTCTATGACGCTTCCATCTATAGCATTTATAGTAAGCATACTGCACGCTCTTTCAGAATAGGAATCGCTCTCTCGCTGATAAACATACTTGCCGAAAAAATCCCATACCGGCACATACATATATTCCCCCGAGGTATCTTTCTTTGCGACCCTCATCATACCAAGTGTTATTCTGTCTATTTCTATGGATATTTGATCCGTAAGTCCTCCAATAATATATTGACCTATCTCTTTCATACGAAATTGTTGTACGGCTTTTTCTTGAATATCTACCCAAGGCAAAAGTTCAACATTTTGATTAATGGTCTCAGTTGTTGTACCAGAATTTTCCCAATTTAGTTTTATTACTCCATGATTGTTAACATCAACTTCAATGACTTCTGGCTCCCATGGATATGCATAACTTTCAGCAACAGTTGTTGTTCCTTCATAATCGTAAAAATATGTTACTGGAATTCCATTAACAGGCCTGCAAAAATACAGGACAAAACATTGCTCTGAATTATCAACTCCTGTAATCTCTTCAGAAAAACCCGTATAATTGCCTACAGACCAATATGTTCTCATAGCATCTTCAATACCGATATCCGCAAGCGCTTTTTTTGCCAAGCTTTCAGCTTCTTCTAAGGTCATATCCATACCTTTAGGCTTTTCATCATCTGTTGGATCTTCATATTCATCATAATCCATATAATCTTGTTTTGAATATGTTATCCTTGTCCTAAGATTACCATCTACCACACTTATGTATAGTTTTGATTTGTAATCGCCGGAAGTTGTGTCAACTAAAGTACAGGTACTATAATCATTCTTTGTTGATAAATCCAAGCTGGATACACTTCTTTGAGTATCTTCGGCAGTAGACAATCTATTTTCATAGTCATTAATTATACTTTCAATTTTAGCCTGTTCTTCAGGTATTTCTTCTGCGGTGAAAATATGAGTTGTATAATGTACCTGGCCGCTTTGTTGAAGGGTCTCTAAGTCATATCTATATTGCAAAATTAATTTATTCAAATCGGATTTAGACACATCAGAAGTCAGATCATACACGGGCTGACCATCAAAAAAGTATTGCACTAATTCTTTAATATAATCCTTAGTGATTTCAGCAGGAAGAACATTAACTACTGGATATTCCGATACATCAGGTACTTCTAGTAAGGCATCAACTTTAATTGAAACAGCACCTTCATCATTTTGGAAATCCTGCGTCCAATGATCGGGATACTCGTTATTTTGCATAGATCCCGATGAATTCGATATATTCCCCTCCGGATCGTTTTTTCCTACGACCGGTTCTTTATCCGGTGTTGGTTGACATGCGGATAAGAGAAGCATCACAGTGACAATGATGAGTGCTAATAATTTCTTTTTCATTGGATTTTCTCCTTTGCATTTTTATCCTTAATACTTAATATTAATAAGGATGCTAAAAGTATAAGTGCTAACTGCCATGTATTTACCCAAACTGAATCTTCAAACCCAATTATTTCATATGGAAATAAGGGTATGACAATACTTAAATAAGCATTAATATTTGAATTTTGGATAATCGGTACATACGTTGAAGCGCGATAGAATAACAATGGTAAAATAATAGTATAAAATTTATTTTTGCTGAAATTATATATACTGTAACAAAATAATGCAAAAACTCCGCCAAAAACGAAAGAATGGGCCAAATACAAGATTATATATAACAAATTGGAACTATTATAGAAATGAGAGAATAATCCAATCACATCATTCGTCGATTCTTTAATGGAAGGACTGATAATAAGAAATACAACGAATATTATTATAGATGAGATAATGAAAACACTACCACCTGCAATAATAATATAAAGATACTTAAGAAAACCTGTATGATTTTTATATTTTTCTATTATAGTGTTATCAATAATATTTGTTCCGCCAATAATGATTAAGCTGGGGATAATAGGAACTAAAACTTCAATGAAAGAATTTGAAACAGTACAGAACACAAACAGATTATTTGCCCCCAAGATACTTAAATCCTTGAATATATCAAACCGTAAATTGCTTTTAAGGAAAACAAAAGTCGAAATAATCAGTATAGCTATTCCGGTGATATAACCTTTGTTAGAAAAATATAATCTTGGATTTAGAACTGAAAATGTGCTTTTAGTTTTAATTAAACTTTCATTATTATCTATTTTTGTTATAAGCCTTTTTAATGATAAAAAGATCATTGCAAGGAGAATTATTATAATAATACCCCAATATGCAAAAGATAGGGCAAAACTGAATCTTGAATCGCCAGCTACCATAGGAGCTAAGGCTTCTGTATAATATATTCTCGTGTGCTCAATCGGTAATATCCCTAGAGGTTTCATGAGGTTAAAGATAGAATAAAATTTCCAGTCTAATAAATTAATGATTATGACACCTATAATTCCTAATGGATTTTTCAAGTTCATATTTAATAAGCATATAACTAGGCTGAAAAAAACAAAACGGAAGAAAAGAAATAGTATTGATACTAAAACAGTTGGAAAACCATTGAATACTGGGTTTCCAGACCATAAGGATAAAGTTCCGGTGTTTATTAGCAATGAGATTGTATCAATCAATAATAAAGAAATTATGAGTACAAAGTTTATCAGAAGAATATTGGATAATGCTCTAAGAAGACAATTTAATTTATTTGTTATCGATTTTGGTTCTGTTAGAATATTAATATCACCTATAATTAGTAACCATGCAAAAGGCAGTAAAAAACATAGCTCTTTAATATTGTTTGTGTGCTCTAAAACGAGATTAAAAAGCCCCGGTTGTGAGTGTGTATAAAACTTATAATAATCGTATGAATTAAATGAAATACCTATAAACAAAAAGAATAGTAAAAGCCATCGCCATAATGGAATTTTTAAGAATTTCTTGCCCACTCATAAAACCTTCTTCAATAAGAGTTTTCAATACCGGAGTGTAAAGACGCTCCGGTATTGAAAAAATTCATGATGTTTTCTCAAAGTTCCGGCAGTATTCTACCAGGATTTTTGAACTCCATAAAAATAAATCTTAGTAGAATGAGGATCTGAGAATTTAATCTTAAAATCTCCATCCTCAAAAAACGAGCAGTACCAATTATCGCCTGAGTCTAAATAGTAATAACCGCCAAGAAAATCACTATCCAGATAAATCTCAGACGAATAGTCCGTATCAGTACCCGTTGTGCTTCCCAATCTGCAATAAGTATTATCGTCTTCAAGATGAGTGTCGCCAGGATAGTCAACCGGTAGTGGATCTGAATAAACAAAGTTTGAACAGCTCCCGCTATAGGTTCGAGATGCTGCGAGAGCAATTGTTGGAACTGTGAGTAACATAACGACAGCAATCATGAGAATAATAATTTTTTTCATTCTATTAAACTCCTTTCAATATTACCGGTTATTATAACCGGTTGAACAAACTCCGATCATGTGCTATCATCATGCTTATAGTCCTTGCGGAACCGGCTACCGTAGCACAACGGTAGGGTTGGCACCATTGGTTTTTGCATGGACTTTTCTATACCATCATTAAGCATCACCCGCCTATATTTTGCAGACCTGCCTTTGCAATAAAGGCTTGTCTACATTCTCTCCGTTTCTTTTGCGGGAGATGGCAGACTGCACGGTTATATATGAGGGGGGCACTACCATGCAGTCTGCCGTTCGGCGCTAATAATTAATACCAAACGTCATCATGGATTAAGCTTACCGACTCCGTTGCTGAACCTTCGTATGCATAAAAATATGTAAGGACTCGATATTCGTAGCCGCTGTAGACGTACCAATCTTTTGATAATTGACCGTAAGTACCATCAAAATCTTGCGCCCAATGCTTCACCGTCTCCCAGCCATCATTATACCTTTGCAAATACATAGATATTCTGACGCTGTCAACTCCAGGGTAGGCATAAATATAAGAATAAGAATTGGATAAGCCATTGGATGATATATACAGGGAAGTATACACTTGATTGATGTAAGTCATCCTTGTACCATATGATGGTGGCTTTTCAAACGATTTTTCAGTATCAGCGGCATAGCCCGTGATACTTACAGAACATAACAAAGCAATAACGAGTACAATAGTAAAAAATCTTTTCATAAAACACCTCTCAAAAAAAGTCTTGTCATATTCAATACACTTTCAAGAGGAAAACCGTTGCACTCTTTTTGATTTTATTTGATATTTTCTGCAATTTTGATGATTTCATCTAAATCAATACTTGCAGTTATTGAATAGGCATATTCATTTTTAGTAAAAACAAGCGTTGTTATCCCATTTTTTACTGAATAAAACCCTTGATTTTCTTTTATCATTACTACATCATAGTCTGCATTTTCTGTATCTGCACCTAATGTACCCTCGTCAGAGAATCTTTTAATAAAAATACTTTCTTCATTTTCGTTTATAAAAATGAATGTCGTAACTCTTTCTTGCACGTCTTCTGACATAAACTGATAGCCATTTGGAATATATCCAAACAAAACTGATATATTATTTTCTTCATCAGTTACCTGACCTTCATTCATCTCAATATCCGTTATTTTTTCTTTTGTATTAATAAATAAGTTGAGGAAAGGAACTCGTAGCGCCTCAACACTCATCACTGTAATTGAGCAAATCGCAATAAATATTAGAACAACTGTGGCAATTCGTGGAAAGAGTTTGAAAATTCGCACACTCTTTTCCCTGCGAATTGCTTGTCTGATCATCCTTTTGATTTTATTTTTGGTAACTTCGGAAAGTTCTGATTGCGCATCATCTTTATTTTCGGACAAGTCATTAAGCAGGTCATTTTCTAAATATTCATGAGCGCCTTTTCGTAGTAAAGCGGTGAAAATTTCATCATCAAAACTATGGACTTCTTTATTCGAATTTTCATCCCAACTCTTACTCATCTATTTCACCCGACCTTCTCATTGCTTGTATAATCATCTTTCTACCCCTATAACACAATGATCTCACGGTGCTTTCAGTGTTGATATCAAGCAATTCAGCCGTTTCACTTTCAGTGAAACCGTAATAGTACCTAAAGAGAATAGGGAGTGCATATTTATCATCAATTTCGCTCAGACACCTTCTCACTATACCAACCTGTTCATGTTGAATAGCAAGGCTCTCTAGTTTGAAATCCTCAATTCCTGCCAACATTTCTATATCCTCATCAGGTTCAAGTTTATATTTATCCTCTTTTTTGCTCATGTTAATTGCAACACTTTTCACTAACAATACAGTGTATCTTCGCAAAACGTTGCACGGTATTTTTTCAATCAAGTGCATTTTTTTGATAATTCGTTCGTATGACGCCTGAACAACATCTTGTGCAAGGTAATTATCACGAATAATTGATCTTGCCATTTTATACATATCGCCTTGAAAGTTCTCATATATGTACCAAAGAATATGCTTATTCTCATCTTTGGTAATGCTCATAAGATATGTGAACATTGGCTACTTTTAATACCCCTATCTTTTTTCTATAGGGGTATTATACCATATATAATGTACTGGAGTTATGTAATTATTGTAAATCATCTCCTTTCACATATCCCTTTCTATTTATAGATTGATAAAAGTGAATGCAAATGGCTTCCACTTTATTTTAGGAGATCGGTCACTTTTAAAAAGCGGCCTTCCACTTTGCCGTACATGATCATGT
>JAEZGU010000202.1 GCA_023416855.1 Bacillota bacterium | reverse complement strand
CCTGATTGTTATCCACCAAATGAATGATTTCCTTTAAGCATTTCCTCAAGGACATATCTGTCTCCAACCTTTGTTTTTATTATATTGATGTTATTTTCTTTTAGACATATATCAAGCCCCATGTTGGTCATGACAGTTCCAATAACTGCATTACTTTTTAGCATACCTTTTTCTTTCATATGGGTTCCACAAATTGCAAGAATGTGGTCTCCGTCTACTAAATTTCCTTTTTCATCAGCTGCAATCAGTCTATCTGCATCTCCATCAAAAGATAATCCAACATCTGCTCCAGTTTCCAATATTAGTTTTTGCATTTCTTCAGGTCTGGTAGAACCGCACTCTACATTTATATTTACTCCGTTAGGCTCATTATGTATAACATAGACATTAGCTCCAAGTTCACTCAATAATTTCGGTGCAGCCTTGTATACAGCTCCGTTGCCGCAGTCTACAGCAACTTTAATTCCTTCTAAATTTACATTAATAGTCTCCTTTAGAAAATTTTTATACATATCAATAGGATTTTCTATAATAGTTTTTCTTCCTATTTCCCCGGAAACAGGTCGGTAATCTATATCAATATTATTTATTAAATACTCTTCAATTGAGTTCTCTGTTTCATCAGTTAATTTTAAACCTAATTCATTAAAAAACTTTATCCCGTTATATTCTACAGGGTTATGTGATGCAGTAATCATTACTCCACCATCTGCTTTTAGCATTTTTATCATGGATGCTACAGCAGGAGTTGGTATTACGCCAAGATATAAAACATCTACACCTGCAGAATTCAGTCCGGCCGACAGTGCTCCTTCAAGCATATAACCAGAAATTCGTGTGTCCATTCCAACTACCATTTTAGGTCTTTTCTTACCCTTTGTCAGAAAATATCCACCAATTCTTCCTAATTTAAATGCTAATTCAGGTGTTAAATCCTTATTTGCAATTCCTCTAACTCCATCAGTTCCAAATAATTTTCCCATCTTTCCTCCACTGAATATTGATTGTTCATAATATATTTTAGCATATTTCCACATTAAAAAAAAGATGCCAATAAAATTTTATCGGCATTGCTTATTATAATTATCTAAACTCTTCAGCTAAACCATCTATAAAACCCTCATATATTCCAACTACTTCATAATTATTGTCCTTTATAGCACATTTTAATTCTTCTTGAATTAAAAATACTAATTCATTGAAATTGTTCTTTAAATCATTTATATGATAGTTGTCATATGTGAATTTGTCAAATTTACCACTGTGCCACATGTTAAAATACTTTACAATAAAATTATAAATTTCACTGTGGTTTTTAACTAAGTTGAACATCGATAAAAAAATATAATCAGTATTACTAAATTCAATATTATAAATATCAAGAAGTGTCACAAAATTGTGTTTCTTATTAATTTGTATATTGCCTTCTATCATACCCGCTGCCGCAGCCATTAAAAAGCCATTAGTAAAATGATTAAAATCATGTATGTTAACATATTTTTCAGTGTCAAAAACAATTCTCCCAATTCTACTTGTTATCATATATAACCCCCTTTATTACGCATACTATTATGATAATTCAAGCTTTACATTTTGTCAATATTTATATAAAAATATTACATATTGTAAATTACTGTTGTCTTTTATCAATTTGTCAATTATAATTAGTTATAATATAAAATAAAAAAGGGTTGGCATTATGAGCAACGAAATCAGTGAAAGGATACGCTATCTAAGATTGAAAAACAACTTGACAGCGAAAGAGCTGAGCGCTATATTAGGTACTTCAGATTCTGCAATATCATTATATGAAAATGGGAAGCGCAAGCCAAGCATCGACTTAGTAGTGAAGATGGCTGATTTTTTTGATGTAACTACAGACTTCATTTTGGGTGTCAACCAAGATGATTTATCAAGCAAAGAGAAAATTATAGGTATTGATTTTTCCGAAGTGTTGGAAAATTTGATTGATTATTTAAATAAACATAATACAATAATATTTGATCACCGAAAGCTTGATGAAAATATGAAAACTATATTACTTAAGAACATTTCTAATGTTTTGGATAATATAAGGCTGTTTATTAATAACTGATAATAATATATTACATTAGTAAGTAATTGAAAGGAATTTATTATGATTGTTTTATCTTGTAGCGATGTCTCTAAAAGCTATGTTGTTGATACTATAATAGAAAATATTTCATTATCCGTTAATGATAATGATAAAATTGGATTAATAGGTCTCAATGGGGCTGGCAAAACTACATTATTTAATATATTGACAGGAAGCTTAGAACCTGATTCCGGAGAAATCTACAGAGTTAAAGGTAAAAAGTATGGCTATTTACAACAGAATACTAAAATAGATAGCAACATGAGCATTATGGATGAAATGCTCACTATTTTTAGTGACATAATTAAATTAGAAGAAGAACTTAATATTTTATCTCACAAAATTAGTGATTTCACAGAAAATGATGATCAAGACCAGCTTGAATCATTGATGAATTATTATTCTAAGCTAAGTGAACAGTTCGAAGAATCAAATGGCTATGGATTTAAAAGTTTAATACGCGGTGTACTTAAAGGATTAGGTTTTTCTGAAGAAGAATTTTACAAGCCTGTTAATCTTCTAAGTGGAGGGCAAAAAAGTAGGGTTATGCTTGCAAAGCTCCTGTTGCAAAAAGCAGATATCTTATTGTTAGATGAGCCTACTAATCATTTAGATATCGATGCCATTTCCTGGTTAGAAAAGTACATTAAAAGTTTTGATGGTGCAGTCATAATCATATCTCACGACAGATATTTTTTAGATAATACAGTTAATAGAATCCTGTTGTTGGAAAATAAAAAATTAAGCTCTTACAACGGAAATTATACTGAGTTTATGAAGAAGCGAAAATTAGAGTTAGAGCTTAAAATGAAACAATATGATGAGTATGAAAAAGAAATTGAACGACAGGAAGAAATGATACGACGCTTACATGCGTATGGTAGCAAGCGAAATATTAGACAGGCATTTAGCAGACAAAAAGCACTTGATAAAATTAAAAGAATGGATAAGCCTCAAATAGAAAACAAAAAGGTTAAATTAAGATTTACACCTAAAGTTAAAAGTGGTAGAGATGTGTTATCTGTTGAAAACTTATCAGTTTGTTACAATGAATATAATGTTTTTAATAATGTATTTATGAAAATATACAAGGGTGACAAAGCCGGTATAATTGGTCCAAATGGAATTGGGAAATCTACTTTATTAAAAGTTATAGCAAACAAATTAAATGATTATGATGGAACTATAGATATAGGTCATTATGTAAACATTGGCTACTACGATCAAGAGCAAAGCAGCTTAGATACTGAAAATACTGTTATCGATGAAATTTGGGACTATAACCCTGATTTAAATTATTATGAAATACGTAGTATGCTTGCTCAGTTCTTGTTTAACGGAGATGATTTGTTTAAAATAGTTGGAGAATTAAGTGGTGGTGAAAAAAGCAGATTATCATTGTTAAAGTTAATGACTTCCAATGCAAACTTTTTACTTATGGACGAACCAACAAACCATTTAGATATTGATTCAAAGGAAATATTAGAGGATGCACTTTTAAATTATGAAGGTACCGTGTTAGTCGTTTCTCATGACAGATATTTTTTAAACAAAATAGCAAATAACATATATGATATGTCTAAAGATGGCGTTTTTCAATACTTGGGTAATTATGATTATTATTTGCAAAAGAAAGCAGAGCTTGAAGAAACTGATGATGAAATTATAGAAACAAAGACAAAAACACAAATTAATGCGGAAAAGAAAAAAGAACGAGAGCAAATTAGAGATAGACAACAACGGGAAAAAGAAATCAAGAAATTAGAAAAATTGATAGAAATGCATGAAAATAAAATTCTTGAGTTGGATCTTGCATTATGTCAACCTTCGACATATGATGACAAATTTTTAATTATCGGTATAAATGAAAAATTAAACACACTTAAAAGTGAATTAGAACAATTTTATAATGAATGGACAGAATTATTAGATAAATAATAAAAAGTTATCCACTCTTTGTTGAAAAGATGTGGATAACTTTTTGCTGAAATATCAGTATCAACAGCTTTATCCACAGTTGTTGATAACCGGCCACACATTTTCTGTTAATTAATCTGCAAGTTCTAAATTTGGTATTGCATTTAATGTAAAATCAGAAAATTGATTTTTTAAATATTTATAATATGCCACGCTTCCTATCATAGCTGCATTGTCAGTGCATAATATTGAAGAAGGTTTTAAAAATACATAATTATTCTTTCTACATTCTTCTTCAAGAGATTCTCTTAAACTACTGTTAGAAGCTACGCCACCAGCAAGTGTAATGGTTTTACAGTTTTTATGCTTTGCTGCCTTAATTGTTTTTAATACTAACACATCTACAACTGCTTGCTGAAAACTAGCAGCTACATCCTCAGCTACTATTTCCTCATTCTTCTGTTGAGTGTTGTGAATATAGTTCAAAACAGCTGATTTTAACCCGCTAAAGCTAAAATCAAACGTATTATCATCTATAACTACCCTGGGAAAATTAATTGCACCTTTGTTTCCTTCCTTTGCTTTTTTTTCAATTAATGGTCCTCCGGGATATCCAAGTCCTATAGATCTTGCAATTTTGTCAAATGCCTCTCCTGCTGCATCATCTCTTGTTTTTCCCATAATTTCATATTTACCGTAATCACTTACATAAATTAAATGGGTGTGTCCACCGGATACTACTAAGCTAACAAAGGGAGGTTCAAGCTCTTTATTGTCAATAAAATTAGCATATATATGGCCTTCAATATGATTAACACCAATTAATGGCTTGTTCCATGCAAATGATAATCCTTTTGCATAATTAACACCAACTAAAAGTGCTCCAACTAATCCCGGGCCGTAGGTAACTGCAACTGCATCTATTTGCTCATTACTTATATTCGCTTTAGTTATAGCTTCATTAACAACATCACTAATATTTTCAATATGTTTTCTGGAAGCAACTTCCGGAACAACTCCTCCATATTGTTTATGAATATCTATTTGAGATGAAATTATATTTGATAGAACATTTCTTCCGTTTACAACAACTGATGCAGCTGTTTCATCACAAGAAGATTCTATGGCAAGTATTACTACACTATCCTTCATTTTATCCTCCACTTTTACAATTGCTCTGATTATACAGCAAAAATTTGCACAATGCAAATAAAAAAAAGGATTTATACCTTTTAGGTATAAATCCTATATTTTTATTAAATCAATTTAATCCAATGTTATTTTAGCTTTTTTATTAGTTCTCCAAACATGAAGTCCTAATGCTAAACCAATAACTCCATAAACCATAAATGTTCTGAAGTATTCTCCCAATAATGCATTACCAAACAATGATAAGCCTATCTCCGGAGACATTATAAACATTGAGTTAAATAACAAGGTTCCTAAAATAGCGTGTCTAATATTTGCTTTCTGAGTAGAAGCTCCACCAACTAACAATGATGCAACTGAGAACATACCTATTTGTGTATGGGCTCCATAAGTATTAAGTGTACCCATGTTTTGTAAGTACATAATTTGTCCCCATGCTGCTAATACTGTTGAAATCATAGTTGCTATCAATCTTGTTCTATCAACATTTATACCTGAAACCTCAGCTATATGTTGGCTTTGACCAACACTTCTAAAATCCTGACCTAACTTAGTGCTAAGAATTTTCTCACTGAATATGCATAGACCTATTATTAATAGACCTGTGATAACAGGTACCTTTCTTACCATCATTAATGAAGATTTTGTTACAATTGCATGTATACTTATTGCTATTAAAACTAAGCATGCTGCAATATTAACATAAGTCATAAATCTATTGTTCTTATTAAAGCTTGGTTTTTTACTATTTTTAACGTATCTATATATTTGAAGCAACAATATAGCTGCAGCGACAATTAATACCGCCCACATAAATGGCATTTCAAGTATGCTGTCAAGTGCATACTTAAGTCCACCGTCTTTAACAGGTACTAAGTCAACTGTCATTCTTATACCTACACCATCAGGCTTAATCATTGGATGGTTTGCCGGAACCTTAATTATAACACCTACAGCGAACAAGAATAAGAATTGATAAAGACCATTTGCAAAATAACCTACTATTAAGCTGGCTATCATTTCCTGTCCTCTTGTTTTGTTGTACAATGCTCCTGTAAAATATCCAAACAATGCAGCTATCGGAAAAGCTATCAAGAAAGTTAGCATCAATCCCATAACTCCACCCATGTCAAAGTATCTTATAATAGCAATTGCAATTTGACCTGCCATTGCTCCTACAACTATACCAAAGTTAAGACCAAGGCCTGCTACAACAGGTATGATTAACGATAATACTAAGAAAGCATTTCTAAAGAATCTGCTTGAAAGTTCAGTTAAAAAATAATTAACTGTTACACCATCAGAAACCATAAATCCAAAGATTGTAAAGAGAATAAATATTATGGTTACTATGTTATCTGCTATCCATGATGATTTTTTTACTTGTAATCTTTCTTGAGTTGGTACGTCATTCATTATTTACCGCCTCCTTTTACTTGAGTTAAAGCATAAAGGATTATACCATTTTGAATTACCATACGAAGTATTTCTGATAAATCCGTACCTTCAAACAATTGATTAGCTACAGGTAAAGCTGTAGTTAAAAGCCCTTGGAATATTAAAACGCCTATTAAAACATGTGATACCTTCGCTCTTGAAGCTGTAGCACCACCGATTAAAACAGCAGCTACTGCCGGGAAAGCCATCATTAACGGAGCGTTATAAAGTTGTGCATAACCATAACCCTGTGAGTATACAATAATACCAATAGCTCCTAATACTGTTGATAATACAT
>JAEZGU010000173.1 GCA_023416855.1 Bacillota bacterium | reverse complement strand
GTAACTGAACTAATTGTCAAAAAATCACCTTCTAATCAATATTAAATGAAATATTGAGGAAATATTATTCATTTAACTATATGTTTGCCAAAACAATAAAAAATATGTGCTTTTTCTTTATTTTACTTTAATTTTGTCTTGCAAATAATGCATAAATAGCTTATCATAAATAAGCCGATAAAAAAATTAAAGGAGTGAAAGTAATGGACGAGGTCCCTACGGTCAAACAAATATACTTAACAAAACTAAATACTTCTTCATTACTGAATATTTCAATTTAGTAATGGAGAAAATCTATTATTAAATTGAGGTGAAAAATGCTTGATATCTTTAAAACTATCGACGATACTCTTTTCACATTGGAAGAAATTGAAGATGGAGCTTGGATTAATTTAGTTGATCCCACCCCTGATGAATTAAGCTTCATTGAAGATGAACTTTCAGTTGATAAAGATTTTTTAAGAGCAGCCCTTGACGAAGAAGAATCTGCTCGTTTAGACACAGAAAATGACCAGGTATTAATATTGGTTGATACCCCTTATGTAGAGAAAACAGATGATCACATCATTTATGAAACATTACCGTTAGGTATAATCATTACCGAAAATAACATTATAACAGTTTGCTTAAAAAATTCAATTGTATTAGACCAATTTGAAAAAAACAGTATTAGAACTTTTTACACTTATAAAAAATACAGATTTTTATATCAACTTCTTTACAAAAATGCACAAAGATATCTTTTATATCTTAGACAAATTGACAGAATGAGCAACTATGTTGAAAAACAACTTCATGAATCTATGAAGAACAAAGAACTAATACAACTTATGGACTTAGAAAAATCCTTGGTATATATAACAACTGCTTTAAAAGCAAATCAAGTTGTTTTAGAAAAAATATTAAGAATTAATATAATCAAAAAATATTCTGAGGACGAGGATTTGCTTGAAGATGTAATAATTGAGAATAAACAGGCGATGGAAATGGCTAATATATACAGCGGTATACTTAGTGGTACAATGGATGCATTTGCTTCTATAATTTCTAATAACCTTAATATAGTAATGAAACTTCTGACATCAATAACTATATTGATGGCCATACCAACAATGTTCGCAAGTTTCTATGGTATGAATGTAATGAATTTACCATTGGCAAATTCGCCATATGGATTTTGGATAATATTAGGAGTATCAGTATTAACATCAGCAGGTGTTGGATTCTTATTAGCGAAGAAAAATTTGTTTTAATAATTAAATAAAAAAATAATAACACCCGGTTTTCATCAACTACACACCTGAAAACCGGGTGTTATTCATTCTGTACTTCCATTTCTGCTTTTGGGGGAATCACCTCTTCCTATATTAAAACACTCATTTCACTAAATATAATAACCTCCTGTTTAATAAAATTTAATTTACTTTTTTTATTTATCTGGATAATATTTAGTAAAATTTATGTTGTATTAATTATATACCCAATAATATTTTTTTTAATCACAAATCTATAAAATATTTTAAATTGTTGTTAAAAAAAGTTTATTAGTATATAATTAGTAAAGTTCTGTAAAAGAGGTAATTATGATAAAGCTATATTCTTACGGAAAAATCAATTTATTTTTGGATATAAAAAATAAATTAGAAAACGGATATCACACAATTAATACTGTTATGCAATCAATAAGCCTGAAAGATGAAATATATCTCAATTCAAGTTCTGATGGTAAAATTACTATTGAATGTGATTATCCATCAATACCATTAAACGAAAAAAACACATGCTATAAAGCAGCGGCTTTAATCAAAGAAAAATATCATATAAGTTCCGGTCTTAACATAAAAATAAATAAACTAATACCTCCTGAAGCAGGACTTGCAGGGGGAAGCAGTAACTCCGCCGCTGTAATAATAGGACTAAATAAACTTTGGCAATTAAACCTATCAAATATAGAACTTATGAACATAGGAGTCAGTATAGGTGCTGATGTTCCTTTTTGTATAAACGGAGGAACGTATTTTGCTGAAGGTATAGGCGAGAAACTAACAAAATTAAATGATTTTAAATGGAGCTATATACTGTTGGTTAAGCCTACGTTTTCAATGTCTACTGCTTTTGTATATAACAATTTGACTGCAGAACACCATAACAAATATTTAAATAATAACATTATCCAATACATAAATAACAATGATTATTTTAATGCTGCAAAATGTACAAAAAACTGTTTAGAAAGTGTTGTGGAAAAATTTCATCCTGAAATAAATGAAATTAAAAAAATAATGATTCAAAATGGTGCAATAAACTCTTTAATGTCAGGAAGCGGATCGGCTATTTATGGATTATTTCCTAATATTGAAAGCATAAAATCTGCATATGATACTTTTAAGGATATGTTTCCACAAGTTTATATAACAACTACACATAATCATGGTGTAGAAATGATTGATTAAGGTTGAAAATAACTGGGTATCAACTAATTTATAAAATATAAAAGAGGGACTTTATGAAAAAAATAATATTATTATTAATAATCTCACTGATTTTAACAAGTTGTTCGAATACAAATATCATACCCGGAAATGAACCTGATACAGATAATAACAATGTAGCAGATGAATCAGGAGTAAACGAAAAAGAAGCAATTATGGCACCAGATTTTGAACTTAAATCACTTGATGGAAGTATGATTCAATTAAGCGATTTAAGAGATAAGAATGTTATTTTAAACTTTTGGGCAACATGGTGTGGTTTTTGTATAGTTGAAATGCCTGATCTTGAAAAGCTACAAGAAGCTCATACCGATGACTTGTTGGTACTAACTGTAAATGTAGGAGAATCTGAGGAAGTTGTAAAGAAATTTGTTCAAGAAAACAATTTAAATCTTGCTGTAGTTCTTGATGAACAAATGAAGGTTTCTAATAATTATGGAGTACGTTCCTTCCCAACCTCTATAGCTATAAATAAAAAAGGTGAAGCTATTGGAGGATATGTTGGAATGCTAACTTATGAACAAATGGAGCAGTTATACAGCTTATTTGAAGAATAATAAATTATGTACGATAAAAAATAAAGGCTGTTGAAAAAGTGCCCGGCCGAACGACAACAGGTTTTTTTCACAGCCTAAATGTTACACTATTAAATCTTTCATAGTATTGATTACATAATCAATATCTTCTTTTGTAACTCCAATATGACATACAAATCTATACTCACCTGCTTCTATGCCATTTATTTTTATATTCTTTTCATATAATTTATCTATTAATGTTTTTTCAGAAATTATGTCTTCTCCCATTCTAAAGAAAACCATATCAATATCTAATCTATCCTCTATAACTTCAACATTAGGTAACTCAGCCAATCTTCGAGCCAGGTACCTTGCATTTTCATGATCCTCACGAAGCCTATCAGTCATTTTTTCTAATGCAATAATACCTGCAGCAGCAAGAATTCCTACCTGTCTCATTCCACCACCCATAAGCTTTCTATTTTTTCTTGCCTTATCTATAAAGCTCTTACTTCCTGCAATCATAGACCCTGCAGGAGCAGCAAGACCTTTAGATAAACAAAACATCACTGAGTCACAGCAAGCTGTAATCTCTTTTGGATCAACATTTAAAGATACTGCAGCATTAAACAATCTCGCACCATCCATATGTACAGGAATAGAATATTCTTTGGCTATCTCCTTAATTTCCCGCAAAACATTCATAGGAACTACTGCACCACATCCATGAGCTTGTTCTATGCAAATCAATCCTGTTTCAGGCTCATGAATATCATCAGAGCGAATTGCTTTTTTAACATCTTTTGGACTCATAACACCGTTTTTGGTCTCCAATGTTCTTAGCTGCACTCCTGCAATTACTGCTGATGCACCTACTTCATGCACTACTATATGATTATCTTTTCCTATAATTACTTCTTGACCTCTCCTTGTATGTGTCAACAGAGCTAACTGATTTCCAAAAGTTCCGCTTGGGACAAATAACGCTGCTTCCATACCAACCTTTTCTGCAGCTAATTTTTCAAGCTTATTAATTGTTGGATCATCCCCATATACATCATCGCCAACTTCTGCATTAGCTATTGCCTGTCTCATTTCATCAGTTGGCATTGTAACTGTATCACTTCTTAAATCAATAATTTTCATATTTCACCCCTATTTATTTAAAAGTTTGCATGCCTTTATAACATGTTTGGCCAATATGGCTGTAGTAACAGAACCCACGCCTCCCGGTACCGGTGTAATAAAGCTAACCTTATCAACACATTCGTTTGTATTTACATCTCCTGTCATATTTCCTTCTTCGTCAACATTTATTCCTACATCGATTACTACTGCTCCTTCTTTTACAAAATCACTTGTTACCATATGTGATTTTCCTACTGCAGCAATCAATATATCTGCTTTATTAGTAACTTCATGTAAATTTTTAGTTTTAGAGTGACAAATAGTAACAGTTGCATTTTCTTTTAATAAAAGCATTGCCATTGGCTTACCTACAACCATGGATCTTCCAAGCACTACTGAATTGCTCCCCTTTAAATTAACCTTATTGTACTTTAATATTTCCATTGCTGCTGTTGGTGTACATGGTGGAAAGCCTGTTTCATCTCCTTCATAAACCTTTGCTGCATTTATAGGATTAAAACAATCTATATCCTTTTCAGGTCTTATAATAAATTTAACATCATCTTCTTTTATTTGCTTAGGTAACGGTCTAAATAGCAATATACCATGAACTGTTTCATCATCATTTACTTTTTCTAATTCCAATGCAAAATCCTCTTGACTTATGTCTACAGGCAAATTTAAAACCTCACACAATATATTGCATGTATCCATTCTTTTAATAGCAGCTCTTTCATAAGCCAAGTCATCTTCCCTTTCACCAACTCTTACAATCATAAGCTTTGGATTTATACCCTTTTGCTTAATTTCTTCAACTGCTTCCTTAACTTCCTGCGTGATAACGTTCGCAACATCCTTGCCTTTTATTAGTTCGCCCATTTCAATCTCCTGTTGTAATTATTATTGATTAATTAAATTTATCCCCTATAGTATATATCAAATACCTACCATATTACAATATATTAAATTGACAATTTAAATCTAATTGATTAATATTAGAATAGTTTTTTACTAAGGAGCAGAATAATGAATGACTTAAGACAAAATAAAATGGCCACAGAATCAATGACTAAGCTTGTAATAACTATGTCACTACCCCCGATTTTTTCAATGTTTATTCAAGCAATGTACAATATAATTGATAGTATTTTTGTAGCAAGGTTAAGTATGGAAGCTTTAACAGCAGTTTCTCTTGCTTTCCCTATGCAGGTGATTTTAGTTGCATTATTTGTTGGAACAGGCGCAGGTACTGCATCACTAATTTCAAGAAAACTTGGTGAAGGTGATTATGAAGCTGCCAATAAAGCGGCAAGTCACGGTGTTGTGATAAGCTTTATTTATTCTATTGTTATGGTGTTTTTAGGGATGTTTTTTACTGATTACTTTGTAAGTTTCTTTACAACAGACCCTGTATTACACAATTTAACTGCGCAATACTTAAGAATAATACTGATTTATTCATTTAGTAATTTTATATCTCACGCAGGCACTTTTATATTACAAGCAACCGGCAATACAATGACACCTATGATTTCTCAATTATTAGGAGCCATAATTAATATAATTTTAGACCCTATATTAATTTTTGGATTACTGGGTTTTCCTGCCTTGGGTATAAGAGGTGCTGCATATGCTACAGTAATAGGTCAATTGGCTTCATTTATTTTTATATTTGTGGTATTTAAAAAAGAAAGTATATTAAGTGTAAAAATTAAAGGTTTTAAATTTGATAAGATAATTTTAAAAGATACATTTGCTGTATCTTTACCTGCTATTATAATGCAATCACTTGCATCAATAATGGTAAGCGGACTAAATATAATACTTATATCTTATAGTGATGCAGCAGTTTCAGTGTTAGGCATTTACTTTAAATTGCAATCCTTCGTTTTTATGCCTGTATTTGGTATGATGCAAGCTTCAAGATCAATAATTGGATATAATTTTGGTGCAAAAAATAAAGAAAGAGTAGTAAGCTCTATAAAAACAATTTTTGTTTTTTCTGTGCTTATAATGATAATTGGTACAATTATTTTCCAATTGTTTACAGTCCCTATGCTTAAACTTTTTGATAGCAATGAGGAAATGATATTTATTGGTACTAAAGCATTAAAAATTATAAGCTTAATTTTCATCCCTGCAGCAATTGGAATTTCTATTAGCGCCTCTTTTCAAGCATTTGGAAAAGGCATGCTAAGTTTAATAATCTCTTTTGCAAGACAAATAATAATACTCCTACCTGCAGCCTTTATATTATCAAGGCTGGGTGGAGTAGATTTAATTTGGTATTCATTTGTAATAGCAGAATTTACTGCATTTATAATTGCAGTTCCTACATTAATACTTTATTTAAAGGCTACCTTTAATACATGGCATAATTAATCATTATAAACAGCAAAGTGAATGTGGTCTTCCCATTTTCCATTAATCTCTAAGTATCGCCTTGAAAAACCTTCTCTTTCGAAGTTGAGTTTTTCCATAACTCTAAGGGATCTAATATTTCTCGGAACCACATTTGCTTCTATTCTGTGAAGATTAAAATCATTAAACATAATTTGAACTGTTCTTTCTATTGCTTCAGTCATATACCCTTTATTTATTTCGTTCTTATCTAATTTATAACCTAAAAAACACGATTTAAAGTTTCCCATGATTATATTACTGTAGCATACATTGCCTATTATTTTATTGTCATCTTTTTTAATAATCCAAAACCTAACTAAACTCTTCTCTTTGAACATGTTGTATTCCATGTAAAGCTGTCTCTTTTGGTATGATAAAGTGTAAAAATCTTTTGTATGTTTTGGCTCCCATTCATTTAAAAAATCATAGTTCCTTTTATAATAATCTAAAACATCCCGTGCGCTATTTGGCTTTAAAATTCTCAAAAATAGTCTATCTGAAGCGTATCTTGTTTGTTTAAACATACCTTACTCCTTTTAGAACGACACATGGATCGTTCCTTACATTCGTGTCTCACATTTCCTCTGATGTATAATTCTATATGCCTAATAAATATAAGTCAACTTATTTTACTTTACTATATATTTTTTTTATGATAATATAATTAATTATTGAGATGCTACCGCATGAAAGGATGAGCTTTTTGGTAAAAAGGAATAAATTATTCTTAATATTTACTTTATTTTATTTATATATAACAATAGCCCTCTTTGAAAGCACAAAAGGTAATTTTATTCCCTTTTTCATGGATGAATTTAAAATAAATAACAGTACAATTAGCTTGATCCTTAGCATAAATACTGTAGGAGCTATTATTGGAAGCTTTCTGGCAGGACATTTATGCGAAACTAAAGGTCACAAATTTGTTTATATAATTGGCTCAGTAATTTCAACTATTGCAGTAATAATTGCTCCATTTACCCATAATGCTTTTAGTTTGGGACTTTTCAATTTTGTATTCGGGTTAGGAAGATCCTTTATAGCAATTGGAGTCGATTCTATGGTTCCTGTGCTTTCTGTCGGTTTTGAATCAATACTAATGAATATTACTCATTTTATGTATGGTATGGGAAGTTTTGCCGGACAAAGCGCAATAGGAATACTATTAGCAAAAGGAATTACCTGGAGAAACATCTATATTTACCTCTTTATATTTTTTATAGTGGCAATAATAATGTCTCTAATTATAAAAACACCTAATTTGCAAGTGAAAAACGAAACAACTTATAAAAAGAAGGATTTTTATAAAAACCACTATGTGTACATGTTTATTATCGCTTTAACTTTTGGTTTAGTATCTGAATCAGTTGTATATACTTGGTTCATAACATATATGAGAGGGAACTTCGGTCTTGATCCTGCAGGTGCAGCAAAATATGCATCTATTTACTTTTTCCTATTTGCCGTAGGAAGGCTATTTGGTGGTTTCGCACTCAAAAGAACAGGTAATATAAAGGGTTTAACATTATCCTTATCCTTAAGCGCAGCTACTATAATAATGGGGCTAATAAACAAAAATGAAGGACTTACACTAATTGCATTCTCTGGTCTATTTATGTCTATAACCTTTCCTACAATGATGGTCATAATAAGTTCTGTGTTCAAACAAAACTCATCATATGCAATAGGATTTATAGTAACAATAAGCAATATTCTCAACGTATTGCTTTTCAACATAGTTGGCGTATTAAATGATGTTATAGGAACGTATTTAGCTTTTTATACTGCTCCAATCTCCTTGATATGCTGTGTAATAATGCTTATTTTAATAATAATAAAAGAAAAAAAAGAAAATACTATTCAATAAATGGAGGAATCAAATGTCAATAGAAAAATTAATTATACCTGAAGGCTATGTTAGCAAGCTTTCATTATTAGAAACACAAATAGCTATCAAAAAAATAAAGGATTTCTTTGAATCTGAGCTTTCAAAAAATCTGTCACTGATTAGAGTATCCGCGCCACTAATGGTAAGACCTGAATCAGGATTAAACGATGATTTAAACGGCGTAGAAAGGGCTGTTCGCTTTGATATGCTTGAAACTAAATACGATGTAGAAATTGTGCAATCACTAGCAAAGTGGAAACGTATGGCTCTTGGAAGCTACAGATTTGATACATATACAGGACTTTATACTGATATGAATGCTATTAGAAGAGATGAGGAATTGGATAACATACATTCTATTTATGTTGACCAATGGGACTGGGAAAAAATAATAAAAAAAGAAGATAGAAACAAAAACACTTTAATGCAAGTAGTAAAGCAAATTTATAATGCATTTAAATCAACTGAAAAGTATTTAGAAAGCTTATATCCTTTTTTAAGAAATGAACTACCTGAAGATATTTATTTTATAACAACTGAGGAGTTGCTACAGCTATATCCAAACAAAACTCCTAAAGAAAGAGAATATTTGATAACTAAGGATAAAAAAGCAGTGTTTTTAATGGAGGTAGGTAAAAAGTTATCTGATGGAACAATACATGACGGACGTGCAGCTGACTATGATGACTGGAGTTTAAACGGAGACATATTGTTTTATTTCTCAACCTTAGACATCGCATTAGAGCTATCTTCAATGGGAATCAGAGTTGACAAAGAAGCATTATCAAGTCAGCTAAAAGAAAGAAACCAAATGCACAAAGCAGATTTTCCATTCCATCAAGATGTTCTAAACGAAAAGGTTCCTTTCACTATTGGTGGGGGTATTGGCCAATCAAGAATTTGTATGTACTTCTTACAAAAAGCACATATTGGCGAGGTTCAATCTGCAGTATGGCCTGAAGATATGATTGATTTATGCAGAAAAAATGAAATACACTTGTTATAAAACGAATAAAGAATTCAGGTTAATCCTGAATTCTTTATTAATTTAAGAATTACATATGTAGTCTTCGCTTTATTTCAGCTAAAAGCTTTTTATCTTCAAATATAAGAATTGTTGATAAGGAGATAATGCTTGTTACAATACATATAAGAGATGGCAATATAACGCTGAGCATTCCTGTAAATATGAATATAATTGGGATTATTCCGAACAATCCATCAATGATTATGTATAAAATATAATCCTCTAAGTAAAGTTTTAATACTTTTGAAATGACAGTCATAGAAATCATTGCAAAAAAACACGCAAATGGTATTACATAGCTTATGGACCAGCCACGCCATCCCATTAAAAAGTCCCAAACAATGGCAATTATAGATATTATCATTACCTGATACACAATATTTTTCGGAATATTATTTCGTTTATTGATTGCAGTTATCAAGCTTGCCCAAACAGAACCAAGTCCTCCCAAAACAAAAATCGACCATGCTCCCCATTCATTTAGAAGAATGTTTAAAGCAATTGTTGTGCTTGCAATTATTATTGATGCTAATAACAATACTTTAAAAAATAAGCCATGTTCTTTATATACAAACATTATTTTTGGAAAGATTTCCTCTTGATACTTTTCACCTTTAAGTGATTCCTGACATAGTGGACAACTTTTTCTGTTGCCTACAACTTCAACCTTACAATTATTACATACTTTCAATTTAGCACTTCCTATTCTTCGTTTACTATATTTGATTCAATAATTACCGGTATATCTAAGCTTGTAAGAGTCGTAAAAAAACGTCTTTGTATCTCGGTACTTACAAATGCTGAAGTAAAGCTTATTCTTAATTTATTTTCATAAGAGCATACACAAGCTTGCAGCTTGTTTGTGCTGACAAATATATCAAAGGATGATATAAATTGCTTGAATTCATCTGGTACTGTAACCTTTCCCACATTTGACAATGTAGATGTATAGCTTCTATCCACTATACTATTAGCTATTTTCAAAGCTATGTCTTTTATAGCAAGTGGAATTGCCCTTAATAAAAAATTATGCTCTAAAGATGATAAAGTATTAATTCTTTTCGCTAATCTTTCCTCAGTTAAATTTTCTTTAAATTCATTTTTCAGATTGTCTATTACATCTTGAAGTTCGTTTCTTTCTGATGCAAAATTATGGCTTACATTAATAACTCCAAAAAAATTCCTTGCTGTCTCTGAATAAAAGTAATTTCTTAAATTTACCGGTATACTCAAAACTACTGACCTTTTTTTATGTCTAAGGGGAATTTCTTCATTTATGGCACACATCAAAATAGCAGCTAAAAAAATTGTCAATGATGTATTATATTCTTTTACTTTTTGTATAATTACATCAACAGGAGCAATTCCTTCTATAACACTAATTCTGTATTCGGGTATTTTCATTCCACGTAATTTATATGCTTTTACACTTTTCTTTTTGATATCCGTATCAGAAGAAGAATAATATTTTTGAAAGCTGTCATCCATTTTTTGTGCCTTAGATGCTTTTATATCCAATACCGGAACATTGTCTCTGAATTTATACTCGTACTTTATTATAATATAATGAAATATTAATGTTTTAAAAAACTGAAGTGCCCCTGCTCCATCAGACAAAGCGTGATAAACTTCAAAGCTTATCCTCCTTTTATAATACATAACTCTAAAAAGCAAGGTTTTGTTGTTCTTATCATAAAGAGGAGAGCATGGCGGTGAATTTTCCTCTTCAACCACCGGCTTAATATGACTCATCTCAAAATAATACCAAAACAAACCACTTTTAATAATTGATTTGTATAAGGGAAAAGCATCAATTGTTATATTAAGAGCATTTTGCAATGCATCTTTATCAACATTATCATATAATTCACATGCAAATCTAAACACCTTTGTATCACTTTTTTTGCTGTTAGGAGGAAAGATTTTGGCTGCATTATCTAATCTTTTCCAATCTGTAATTTTTCTATTTTTCAATCGTTTCACCTCGTTGCCTATTGAGAAAACTGTTAATAATTTCATAGCTTAATTTAACTTGAGGAAATCTTATCGGCAATGCAAAATATCCATGAAGAGCATCCTTAACTCTGTAAATAGATACATTATTACCTGCTTCACGAAGTTTTTTTCCATACTCTTCTCCTTCGTCTCTTAAAGGACAATATTCTGCAGTAATAATTAACGTATCCGGCTGATTAGTTAAATCTGTCTCTAATAATGGTGCAAAATAAGGACTCTTTAAATTCTCTTTATCACTTATATATAAATCCATATAATCATTAATTTTCTTTGTAGTAAGTAAGTAATCCGTTCCGTTGTCATGAACTGACTTAAATGGTGATGTTTCACTGTGATCGTTATAGGTTGCAGGATAAATTAATATCTGACTGTCTACTTTAAATTCATTTCTTTTTTTAGCTAATAATGACAATCCAGCTGCTAAATTTCCTCCTGCACTATCACCGATTAACGTAACTTCTCTTTTGTTTATTTCCTTGTTAGTGATAAATGCTTTTGCAACTTGATAACAATCCTCTAAACCTGCCGGAAATGGATATTCGGGAGCAAGTCTATAATCTACCGATACAACCTTATGGTTTGTCATTTTAGCCATATTCGCACATATTTTGCTGTAACTATCAATATTGCCTGTAACCCATCCACCACCATGAAAAAACAAAAGTACCGGATAATCTCCACTTTCCTCAGGCGAAAATATTCTAACAGGAACAGCGTGTCTGCCAGTGTCAACTGCGCAATCCCATGTATTATATATTGGTTTTATGGGTTTGTTTGCTAAATTAACAAAATTTCTATACTGCAAATAATTATTCTTAATATCAATATCTCTGTAAGATATAGCCTTTAGTGCCGCTCTTACTACTTTATTTATAGCCATGACAACCTCAAATTATTAATTTAAATTATTTATATCATGCATTATATATATAAAACATATGTGTGTCTACAAATATTTAAATTACATATTATTTATATTTTAATTATTGCAATCAATTTATTGACATTTCAAATTATTATAATTACAATATAATGTAAGTACAAAGTAATTTAAGTACAATATAGAAGAGGAGGAAATGATATGCAAAAATACGTTTGTGATGCATGTGGTTATGTATATGATCCAGCAGAAGGAGATCCAGACAATGGTATAGCTCCGGGAACATCTTTTGATGATCTTCCTGAAGATTGGGTATGCCCGTTGTGCGGAGTAGGAAAGGACCAATTTTCACCTGAATAAAAGCAACAAAAAACCTGTGAACTTCCCCCCTTTTGAAGTTCACAGGTTTATCAATTATTGGATTATTCTGTTTTTTCAGCTAATGATGCTTGAATACTTAAACCTTTATCTGATGTTGAGTAAGATATAATAATTGTTACACCATCATCATTGCTTCCTGTATAAGAAATAGTATCATCGAATTTAGCGTCATAGGAATCTTTATTGTAGTCAGACTTTACTTTTTCATAATAACCTTTGAAGTCACTTTCTTTCACTTCTTCGATTATTATAAACACATAATTATCACTATTTACTGCACTTGTTATTTTACCACTCTTAAACTCTGGTATTTTATTGGCTACATCTGATTTTGGCCATTCATTTGAACCGAATGTTACTTCCCCATCTTCTCCTTTTATAGTTACTTCATCGCCATCAATGTCAATATTTCCTCCTAAGGCAGATTCGACAAATTTTTCGGCAATCTTTTCTTCCATTTTTTGTTTTGCTCCACAACCTACTATCATCAATAAAATAGCTGCCAGTAATAATACAATTATAACTTTCTTTTTCATATCTACCCCCTATTTAATTATCGAAAATTTTCCTATAATAGGCAATTTTTTTGCTTTTCCACTAAATCCATTAACTAATCCCATAATACCTAATATTAATACTGCTATTGCAAAAATAGGCATTAATATCCATCCTATAATTGGAATGAAACCTAAGATTACATTTCCAATTATACCAACCAATAAAAGTATCAATGCTTGATTAGCATGAAATTTTCCATACTTAGACTCTGGACAAACAAGTAAAGGCAGAAAGAAAATTATATATGCTAAACCTGCCATTGTTTTGTTTTTTTCTATATCCTGTAAATCAAACTCTTCTTGCTCATTATTATTTTCTAAAAATTCCTGTGACATATTTCCCTCCGATTAATAATTTTACTTTATTATATCAATATTAATATAAACTGTAATCACCCTAAGGGTGATATTAACCAAAATATATAGTGTGAAAATGGGGTTATGTAGAAAATTTACTAATTTTTGTATAACACTTTGTTGTATAATAGAAAAAATGTTGATATAATATTGATAAACATTTCAATCGGGGGGTTAATATGTTTAAAAGGCTATTTTTACCAATATTATGTATATTTTTATTAGGATGCACTAATCAAGAAACATTAAATCCAAACAAACCCATAACTATATCATTATGGCATAATTATGGTGGTCAAATGAAAATTACAATGGATGAGTTGGTGGATGAATTTAATGATACCCTAGGTAAGGAAAAAGGTATTATTATTAATGTTACATCTATTTCCGGCTCTGCCACACTTCACGATAAATTAATTATGGCTGCTAATGATGAACCTAACGCTCCGGAACTTCCTGATATAACAACTTTGTACCCTAAAACAGCACAGCATTTAGCCAATAAAGGTATGTTAGTTGATCTACACAAACAATTCTCCGATGAAGAACTAAGCAATTACGTTGAACAATTCGTATCAGAAGGAATACTTAAAGATGGAAACCTTTATGTTTTACCTACTGCAAAGTCCACAGAGGTTTTATTTTTAAACATGACCTTATTTAATAATTTCATGAAAGAAAATGATGTTTCATATGAAGATTTAAGAACCTTTGAAGGAATTATTAAAATATCAGAAAAGTATTATAATTGGACTGACAGTCAAACCCCTCTAATTAAAAATGATGGTAAATCATTTATTTCTTTTGATTCTCTTTTTAATATGGCCTTAATTTGTTATCAGCAATTAGATTCAAATTTTATTGAAAATGAAGAGTTAAACTTAACTTCACCAATATATAATAAAATATGGAGCTTATTTTTTGAGCCGGCAGTTAAGGGATATGTAGCAAATTATGATGGTTATGGCTCAGAATTAATTAAAACACGAAATGTTTGAGCCAACATTGGGTCTACTGCAGGTGTTTTATTCTATTCTCCTGAAATCACTTATGAAGATAATATTACTGAAAAAGTAGAGTTTTTAATACTTCCATACCCGACTTTTAAAGATGGTAAAAAAGTTGCACTCCAAAGAGGCTGTGGTATGAGTATTGTAAAATCAAATGATATGAAAGAATTTGCAGCAGGGATTTTTCTTAAATGGTTTACAGATCCGAAGCAAAACCTAAGATTTATTTCATCAACAGGTTATCTTCCTGTAACTAATGAAGCATTTAACACAGTAATGTCAGAAGAAAGCATTATTGAAGATGATAATATTAATAAATTAATTCAAACAGCTAATAAAATGTATAATGAGTATCTGTTTTATTTTCCTCCAACATTTGACAATCTTGACGAATTAGAAAAAGAATATGTAGAAAATTTAAAATCAACTGCTTATTTATGTAGAGAAGAATATTTGATATTGTTAAATACCATGAATGAGGACGAAGCTTTTATAAAAGCATCAGCAAATTCTTATAGTACGTTTGTAAATAATTAAAACGGAGTAATTATGCTTAAAAAAAATAATATTAAATATACCATGAGAATTAGATTGTTTGTATTATTATTAGTTCTTGTTATCACTATGATAATAGGTTTATTTTTTATTGCTTTAATTACAGGGAACATAAACATAGGCTTGCACGACAGTAGAGAATTTATGATTCATAATTATACCGATGTTTCTGACAAAGTTACAAAATATTATGATAACATTGCCGCAGAGGTATTAAGCTTCTCAAAAATTGTTTCGCTTAACATTGAAAGCAAACTAGCTGAGCAACATCTAACCGTAAATGATTTGAAGACTAATCCACTTTTACTGGAAAGCATACTATCGGATGAACTAAATCAAATTGTGTTGTATTTGAACAAATCGAAAAGCAGCGGAGCATTTGTAGTTTTAGATGCTACAATTAATGATAAACTACCTAACTCCGAAAATTCTAAAGCAGGTATTTATTTGAAAAATATGGAGCCAAATATTGTAAATTCTACAAGTCCCACTATTTATATGCTAAGAGGTAATCCTAATATAGCTTATAATAATAAAATGCCTCTTCATCCCGATTGGAAAATGGAATTTGACGTAAAAAACGCCCCATATTACAATATTCCTATGACTTTATTAACTAATGCAAAAAAAGGTTCAAAGGTATATTATTGGAGCCCAAGTATAACATTGCCTGGTACATTTGAAGATATAATGATATGTTCATCTCCTTTAAAGGACTCAAAAGGAAATGTTTTTGGTGTTTGCGGTTTAGATATTAGCTCTATGCTATTCAAGCTTTCATTTATGCCTAACAATACAATGTTTGAAAGAACATTTACAATGCTCTCTCTAATTTCCAACAACAATATCAAAACAGAGCAGTCCCTTATATCAGCAGGTTACTCTACAAGAAATCTTCTAAGTGGCAAAGATCTTATTATATCTAACAACAAGGGATCAATTTTTTCGTACAAAAATGATGAAAGTAGTTTTTTGGGATATCACGATTATATAAAGCTGTATCCCGAAGATTATGAAATTACTAACGACAAATGGATATTGTCTATAATGGTTCCTGAAAATGATGTTGCATCCTACGTATTTAAAACAAACATAAAATTATTATCAATATGCTTTTTATTAATGTCGTTAGGTATATTACTTTCTTTTGTAATAAGCAAATATTATATAAAACCAATACACAATGCAATAAACATTATAAAGCAAAATCCAACAGCAGATGTGAAAACTAATATACCTGAATTTGACGATTTGATTGAATATATTTCCGCAAGAGAAGATACATTGTTATTAGAAAGAGAAACTGACCCGAATTCAATAATTCTAAGAGAATTTTTGAATAATCTCAGGACACTTTCCCCTTCAGAACGTGCAGTTTTTAATTTATATGCTGAAAACTATTCAGCTAAGGAAATCGCAGAAAAGCTATTTTTAAGCATTAATACCATAAAAACACATACTAAACATATATATGCTAAGCTTAATATAAAATCAAAGGATGAGCTTTTACTCTATGTTGAAATGTTAAAAGAATCAGGTAAAAATATTATATAATTGTGCCACCACCAATAACAATGTCTCCATCATAAAATACAACATGTTGTCCAGGAGTAATAGCACGTTGTTTATTAACAAACTCAACTAAAATCTTATTATCGTCAACAGGATGTAGCAATGCATCTGTTTCTTTTTGACTATATCTTGTTTTAACAGTAGCTTTCAATGGTTGCGTTAATTTTTCTATTGCAATCATATTAATATCCTCTGCTAATAGCCTGTTTTTGTAAAGGTCCTCTTCACTTCCCAATACAACAGTATTGGCATCTCTGTCTTTGTCTATTACATAGGCAGGTTTTCCAAGTGCAATACCAAGACCTTTTCTCTGCCCTACTGTATAGTGAATTATGCCCTTGTGTTCTCCTACAATTTTACCTTCAGTATCAATAAAATTACCTTTTTTAGATTCAATACCCATTTTATTTTCAAGAAATCCTGCATAATCTCCATCTTGTACAAAACATATATCTTGACTATCCGGTTTTCTTGCATTTACTAAGTTTTTTTCTTCAGCTATTTTTCGAACTTCAGATTTATACATACCACCTAAAGGCAATAAGGTTCTTGATAAATCGTGTTGGTTAAGAACATACAAAACATAACTTTGATCTTTTGATTCATCCACTGCCTTTTTCAATAAATATCTTTTGCTTACATTATCAAATTCTATTTGAGCATAATGTCCGGTTGCTATATAATCTTTTTCCATCAATATTGCCCTTTGAATAAGCTTGCTAAATTTAATATATCTGTTGCAGTCTATACAAGGATTAGGGGTACATCCTGATTCATAGCTGTTAGCAAACTTTTTTATTACTTCATCCTTAAATGTTTCCTTAAAATTGAACACAAAATGTTCAATCCCTAATTTATGACACACACTTCTGGCATCCTCCACATCCTCTAATGAACAGCATGTTCTTGTTCTGCATGATGTTAAAATGTCTTCATTATCAAATAATTTAAGTGTAGCTCCGCATATATCATAGCCCTGGTCTCTAAGTAAAACTGCTGCAACAGAGCTATCCACTCCACCGCTCATAGCTACCATAACTTTTTTATTCATGATATCTCCTTTAAAAAAAGAGGACATTCATTGTCCTCTTAAATTTATATTCAAATCATTATATAACTAATGAATATCAATGTCAAATAGTTAGTTTGCATTTA
>JAEZGU010000163.1 GCA_023416855.1 Bacillota bacterium | reverse complement strand
ACATTAGAGAGGGCAAAGAGTAACCAAGTATTAGATGAAGTTGAATTGTTTGAAATAAAGAATTTTCTTATTCAAACAGATAGACTTAACAGTAGTTTAAGAACTTTATCGATAGAAGGTTTAGTATTAACGCCCCTACCACAGCTTTATGAAATGTTAGATCCTGCAAATGAAAAAATTAACACATTTTATATATATGATGAATATTCGGAGAATTTAAAAGTAATAAGGGCAGAAAAAAAACAAGCCGAGAAAAATATTGCTGTATTAAAGAAAAAAATAAAAGAAGAAATTGAAAAGAAACATAATATTAAATTTAATTTAAAAGATGAAGCAACAATAAGTAAAACTCAAAAAGAAAAAACTGAAGAATTATTATTAGACAGTAGCTTAAGAGTATCAGGAGAAAATTATTTAAATATTATTTTTAAAATTAAAAATAACGAAAAAATAGACGAATTAGAAATGAAAATAGAATTTTTGAAGAAGGAAGAAGAAGACGAAGAATTCAAAATTCGACAAAATATTTCCGAAGAAATAAAAAATTATTATGATATAATAAAAAATAATATTAAAGTAATAGGTATAACTGATTATATTATAGCTAAAGCGAATTATGCTCAAAAAACAAAATCAGTTGAACCGGTAATTACAACTGAACTCAAAATAGAAGTTAAGACCGGAAGAAATCTTAAGCTTGAAAATACGCTTAAAGAAAAGCGAAAAGAATATGTACCTATCGATATAAATTTAAAGAAAAATGTTGTATGTATTACTGGTGCTAACATGGGCGGTAAGACTGTATCATTAAGAATGATTGGACAAATAGCTGCTATGGCATGCTATGGCATGTTTGTACCTTGTGAATATGCAGAAATTTGTTTATTTGACAGTATATATATTTCAGTTGGAGATGATCAGTCAATTGAAAAAGGACTTAGTACCTTTGGTGCAGAAATAATTAATTTAAAAGAGGCTTTAGACAATTCAGACAGAAAGTGTTTAATTTTAATTGATGAGCTTGCAGGAGGTACTAACCCGAAGGAAGGTTATGCAATTACAAAGGCAGTAGTTAATTATTTGAAAAAGCAAGCTTGTATTACTGTTCTTACAACTCATTATGATAATATTGCTAATGATGAAGGTGTCCAAAATCTACAGGTTGCTGGTCTTAAGCTTCCTAGTGAGCAGGAATTGTATAAAATAAACAGTATAGAACAAATATCAAGCTATATGGATTATAGATTAATAGAGGTTAAATATAAAGACGATATACCAAAAGATGCTTTAAAAATAGCAAGAATGGCAGGTATATACGAGGGAATAATAAAAGACGCAGAGAACTATATAATGTAGGGGTACACAATAAAATTAATGTCCCCATCAGAAGGAGGAAATATGGAAAGTAAATTAAACTTGAATCCACAGTTAATTGACAGTGCACGTTCGGCTGCCGGTCGTATAGCGGAAAATGTACAGCTTTTTATTGATAAAAATACGACTGTTACTGTTGAAAGAGCTATAGCAAGACTTATGGGCGTAGACGGTGTGGATGAAATTGAAAAACCGCTTCCAAATGTATTAGTTGACCATATAAAAGAAGGTGGCGGATTATCAAGAGGAGTTGCATTTTGGTTAGGAAATGCAATGGTTCAAACAGGTAAAACTCCACAAGAAATAGCTGAAGGAGTTAGTTCAGGAGAAATAGAAATAACTAAGTTACCAATTGCAAACAATGACAAAATTATGGAAATGGTTTATAAGACTGCTGAAAAAATGGTAGAAAAAATTAAAAACAACAGAGCAAAAAGAGATGAGTATTTAAATACCATTGGTGAAGGAAGAAAACCTTATTTATATGTAATTGTTGCAACAGGTAATATTTATGAAGATGTTATTCAAGCACAGGCGGCTGCAAGACAAGGTGCTGATGTAATAGCAGTTATAAGAACTACAGGACAAAGTTTATTAGATTATGTTCCATATGGACCTACTACTGAAGGATTTGGAGGTACATACGCTACTCAAGAAAACTTCAGAATTATGAGAAGAGCACTTGATGAAGTAGGTAAAGAAGTAGGCAGATATATCCGTATTTGCAATTACTGCTCAGGACTTTGTATGCCTGAAATAGCAGCAATGGGCGCAATGGAAAGATTAGATGTTATGCTTAATGATGCTCTATATGGTATACTTTTTAGAGATATCAACATGCAAAGAACATTGGTTGATCAATACTTCTCAAGAATTATTAACGGCTTTGCCGGAATAATTATCAATACAGGAGAAGACAACTATTTAACTACAGCAGATGCTGTTGAGGAAGCACATACAGTATTAGCTTCTCAATTTATTAACGAACAATTTGCATTAAAAGCAGGAATACCTGAAGAACAAATGGGATTAGGTCATGCGTTTGAAATGAATCCAAATCTTGAAAACGGATTTTTATTAGAGCTTGCTCAAGCACAAATGGCAAGAGAAGTATTTCCTAATGCACCATTAAAATATATGCCTCCTACAAAATTTATGACTGGAAATATATTTAAAGGTCATTTACAGGATGCTTTGTTTAACTTTATATCTGTATGGACACATCAAGGAATACAGCTTTTAGGTATGCCAACTGAAGCAATTCACACTCCTCACCTTCAAGATAGAATGCTATCAATTGAAAATGCACAATATATTTTCAATAATGCAAGAGATATAGGTGAAGAAATAGAATTCAAAAAAGATGGTATTATTCAAAAAAGAGCTCAAGAAGTATTGAGCAAAGCTGAAGAATTATTACGAGAAATCGAGAGTGAAGGTATTTTTAATACTATAGAAAAAGGAAAATTCGGCGGCGTGAAAAGAAGCTTTACAGGTGGTAAAGGTTTAGAAGGCGTTGTTGAAAAGCATGAAAATTACTTTAATCCATTTATTGATTTAATGTTAGGAGGTGACAGGTAATGGAAGGAATACAAAAAGTTGATTTAACCAAAGTAAAACCATATGGTGATACTTTAAATGACGGAATGGTACAAATGAGTTTTACATTGCCTGTACCATACGGTGATGAAGCATGTGAAGCTGCAAGACAATTAGTTGCAAAAATGGGTTTTAATGATCCTGCTGTAGTTTATTCTAAGGATTTAGGAGTTGGTTACACATACTTTGTAATGTATGGTAAATGTACTCACACTGTTGATTATACAACTATTGAAGTTCCTAAGGTAAAAATGGAATTTATGGATAGAGAAGAAGTTGAAGATTTTATCAGTGAAAATATTAAAAGAGATGTGGTAATAGTTGGAGCTTGTACAGGTACTGATGCACACACAGTTGGAATTGACGCTATTATGAACATGAAGGGCTTTGATGGTAATTATGGTCTTGAAAGATATAAGGGTATCGAAGCTATAAACATGGGTAGTCAGGTTCCTAACGAAGAATTGATAGCTAAAGCAATCGAAGTTAAAGCAGATGCTATTTTAGTATCTCAGATTGTTACACAAAAAGATGTCCACATAGCTAATCTTACTCAGCTTGTTGAAATGATGGAAGCAGAAGGCTTAAGAGATAAAATGATATTAATATGTGGTGGTCCTCGTATTTCACACGAATTGGCACAGGAATTAGGTTATGATGCGGGATTTGGTTCAGGAAGTTTCGCAAATCATGTTGCTACATTTGTTGTAAAAAAAGTAGCAGAAAAGATGTCCTAATCCTACTAAAAAATAAGATATAATGATTAGAGAGATTCTTCTTGAGAAGAATCTCTTTTTGTGTTTCGATAATCATTGCATTGTTACATAATTATGGTAAAATTATATAAATAAAATCAACATTTGGGGTAATTATGATTAAAAACAAAAAATCCTTTTACATTATTAAAACAATAATTTTTATACTCCTTTTCTTGTCTGCATTATACTTTGAGAATGCACAGCAGCCCAGATTAGTTGTACTTATTTCTGTTTTTTTAGTACTAATAACAAATAGTACATTTAAGTACTTTTTAAATAAAGACAATAAATTATATTTTATTTCTATAATCATAGATGCCGGTCTTATATTTTTATTAGAACAAAATTCAAGATTGCTAATAAATTACTTTCTTCATTCATTTTATATAATAATTCTTTTAGAGGGTTCAATTACATTAAGCTTTAACAAAGGAATTATAGCAGGTACAATTGCAACTACAGTTTCCATGATTAAATTTGTTTATTTAGTATATTTTAAATTTAATATTTCAAGTTTATCACAATTTATATTTTTCTTCTTAGTAAATGTATTAATACTGATAATTGCAATTTTTGCACAATATAATAAAACAGAAAAGGAAAAAAAGGACACTTTATACAGGGAATTATTAGATACTCATAAAAAATTAAAAGAATATACGGAAGAGGTACGCCGACTATCCATAATAGAAGAAAAAAATAGGATAGCAAGAGATATACATGATAATTTGGGGCATAGCATGACTGCTCTAATAATGCAGCTGCAAATGGCAGAGCATTACTTGAAATCAGATTCATCAAAATCTATAGAATTAATAGATAGTTCTATAATAACAGCAAAGGACAGTCTAACAAGCATTAGAGAAGTTGTGGAAACATTAAGGGGTAACAGCTCAGTATTGCTATCGGATAAAGCAATTCAAGTGCTTGTGGATGAATTTTCAGAGAAAACTGGAGTTATTATAAATTTAAAATTAAATGGAAATGTAACACAAAATTATGATACAGCAACAGCCTTATACCACATAATACAGGAAGGAATGACAAATGCTGTGCGACATGGGAAAGCAAAAGGTATTTGGATAGAAATAAATTATGGAGATAATATTGTTGAATTTAATATTAAAGATAATGGCACTGGTGTAGTAACAATAAACGAAGGCTATGGAATAAAAGGTATTAAAGAAAGAGTAAAGGCACTAAAAGGTTCTGTAGAATTTAAATCAGAAAACGGATTCGTAATTAGTGGATATATTATGGAGGATTAAATGATAAGAGTTTTATTAGTTGATGATCAGGATATATTGGTTCAAGGTCTTAAGCTAATTTTAGGCACAGAAGAGGATATAGAAATATGCGGGATTGCCAATAACGGCAAAAAAGCATATGAAGCATGCAAATGGAACAGACCTGATGTAGTTCTTATGGATATTCAAATGCCTGAAATGAACGGTGTTGAAGCTACAGCTATGATAAAAAAGCAATTTCCAGATATAAAGATAATTGTTCTAACAACATTTAATGATGACCAATATATATATGATGCACTAAAAAACGGTGCCTCAGGATACCTGTTAAAGGATACATCACCTGCAGAGATTGCAAAAGCAGTTAGGACTGTTTATAACGGAGGAGCATTAATACAATCGGAGGTTGCAGTTAAGGTTATAGACAAATTTTCGCAATTAGCAAAGGAAACTGTGGACAAACCAATTGATTCAAAGGCTGAATTGTTGACAGAAAGAGAAATTGAAATTTGCAAGCTTATAGCCGAGGGTAAAAATAACCAAGAAATAGCAGAGGAATTATTTTTAAGCCAAGGCACAGTAAAAAATCATATTACAAGAATTTTAATTAAATTAGATTTAAGGGATAGAACTCAATTGGCGGTGTTCACAATTAAAAATGATTTGTAATAGGATATAAAAAGCCTACTGCTTCGTTGCCGCTTAGACGGCAACTTTTTGTGACTTAAGTCACATTTAATCTTTGTAAAAAGGTGATTTAAGATACTATAAAATTAAAATTAATTATTATAAAATGCTAATATAGAGAAAATGGAGGTAAAATTATGAAAAAACTATTTATTGTGATATTAGCATTAGCGCTGATAGTAATTACACTGACAGCTTGTAATAAAGATAATCTTGAGCAATATAAAAAGGCGTTTGAAAAAACGGAGCAAATAAAAAAGGGGCAAACATCTGGCGAGATTTCAGTAAAATTAGATTTTAACACAGATGAGTTGTCTCAAGAGGATGTTAATGAGCTTAACAATTTTAAGGAGATGAACGGAAGCTTTAATATAGTTTTTGATGATGAAGCGGAAAAAGCTATATTTAGAAATTATCTTAACCTTGGTGGGTTAGGATATGATTTTGAATTATTTATTAACGGTGAAGAAGTAGTTATGAAACTACCTGTTATAGGCAAATATCTAAAAATAAATGAAATGCAACAAATAGAAGAAGAAGCAAAAGGTTATGAACAGATAATTTCTGATGAAACAATGAAGCAAATCGCTGAAAAATGGATTGGATTAATGAAGGAAGAAGATGTTTTTAAGGGAAAAAGCATAATAATAACAACTCCTGACGGTGATATAAAAACAACTGAATATACAGTTACGCTTAATAATGAACAAATAAAAGAAATGGTTTTAGAAAGTATAGAAATTGCATCTAAGGATGATAAGTTAAGAAATTTTTTCAATGAGAATATAACAATGAAAGTAAATGACAAAGAAAAATTAGCTTTTGAAGAAGTGCTTAATAGCATCAAAGAAAATATAGACAAATTTGAAATAGAGAATTTTAAGTATACTGCCCTTGTAGATATTGATGGTTATATAGTAAGTGAAAATTTAGTATATTCATTTATATCAACAGACGAAAAGGTTGCCCTTAAGAGAGCCGATTATAATCAGGATATTAAAACCTGGGATATAAACAAAGAACAAACATTCAATTTTCCTATATTAACCCAAGAAAACACAGTGGATACTGAAAACTCAGAGGATGTTCCAAGCTTGATGGAAGATTTATTTAAGAATAATTAGAGGTGCTTAAATGTTAAAAGTAGAAAATTTATTTAAGGAATTTGGTAACATAAAAGCAGTAAATAGTATAAGTTTTGAGGTTAAGAGAGGTCAGGTTTTTGGATTGTTAGGTCCTAATGGCGCTGGAAAATCAACTACTATATCTATGATATCAACATTGATAGAACCAACCAAAGGCGATATATTGTTTGAAGGAAATAGTATATTGAAGAACTCAAAATCCATACGACAAAAGCTTGGAGTTGTACCTCAGGATATTGCGCTGTACCCTACATTAACCGGCTACGATAATCTAAATTTTTGGGGCAGTGTGTATGGACTTAAGGGTTCTGAATTAAAAAAGAGAATACTGAGCGTTGCAGATATTATAGGGTTAAACGGCAGATTGAAGGATAGAGTTGATAAATATTCAGGTGGTATGAAAAGAAGATTAAATATCGGTGCAGCCCTCCTTCATAAACCTGAGTTATTAATAATGGATGAACCAACTGTAGGCATAGACCCTCAATCAAGAAATCATATATTGGATACTGTTTTAGAATTGAATAATCAAGGGATGACTATAATTTACACAAGCCATTACATGGAGGAAGTTGAATACTTGTGCAATGAGCTATGCATTATGGATGAAGGAAATATTATTGCATCCGGAAATCAAAAGGAATTAGTTGAATTAGTTAAGGAAAAAACTCAAATTAATTTAAAGCTAAATAAAATGGATGAAGAAGTTATTAATAGCTTGAAAGAAATTCAGGGTATTCATGATGTAAAGATAAATGACAATATGATTAATTTGTTCGGAAGCTCAACTGACGTTCTTTTAGCAGATATAATTGCAAAGGTAACCCAAAATGGGTGGATGATAGAAACAATAGATGTTAAAAAACCAAACCTTGAATCAGTATTCCTTCACTTAACCGGCAAAGCTCTAAGGGATTAGGTGATACTATGAAGATAATTAAAATCATTATTAAGGATTTAAAGATTATTTTAAGTGACAAAAAAGCTTTGGCAATAATGATCCTAATGCCAATTATTCTTACTACAATACTGAGTATGGCTTTGAAGGGCTCTTTTGCTGATGGTAATTCTGATTTTGAACCGATTAATATAGCTGTTGTAAAGCTTTATAATGAAAATGAAGATAATATAATGTTTGAATCATCATTAAATAATAGTATTCTTACTAAGAACATGGGTGAAGATACAGTCAAAAGTTTAATTGACTCAAGTGATAAAGTAAATCCCGAAAAATTCTTTTTTGATGATTTTTTAGATAGCAAAGATGTTACAAAATTTATTAAATATACTGTAGTTTCAGATAAAAATAAAGCCTTAGAAATGTTAACAAGTGAAGAGGTTTCAGCAATAGTTCTTTTGCCTAATAAGTTCATTTATGATATGAAGGTGAATCTTTTAACCCCTTTTAGAAATAAGGTTAATATTGAAATACTAACACATCCGGATAAAAGCTTTAGCGGTAATATAGTTAACTCGGTAATAGATGCATATTCGAATGCTATGTCTACTATAATCATTGGGAAAAATGTAGTGATAGAAAATGCTATTGCATACAACATCGGTAGTGGCGGTTTTGATAATTTAGATGAGCTAATGGAAGGTATTTCAAATATTATTACGTCAATTAATGTAGACATAGAAAATGTAGTTATGGAGGGTAGAAAGCAAATAAACAGTGCTGACTATTATGCTGTTGGTATGATGACTATGTTTATATTGTTTGCAGCAGGTATTGGTGGAAGAATGTTGTTAGAGGAAAAAGACAATCAAACCTATCAACGCATGGTGGTTGCAGGAACAACAAAGCTTCAAATATTATCAGGCAACTTTATAACAGTATTTTTAATAGCTCTATTACAAATAACAGTAATGATTGTATTTACTCATTTTGCCTTAAAGGTTCAGTGGGGTAATATAGTTGCAATAATATTAATAAGTGTCACAGCTTCATTTGCAGTAGCAGGGCTTGGTTCATTTATAGGTGCATTGACTTATATGGCCGGCAATTATAAGATGGCAAATATGTTTGAATCTGCTATAGTCCAGGTAATGGCTCTCTTGGGAGGTAGTTTCTTTCCAATTGATGTAATGCCGGAATTTATGAAAAATTTAAGCTTTTTATCACTTAATGGCATTGCCTTAAAGGCTTATTTAAAAGTTATAACAGGTTATGTTACAGCAGATATAATTAATTATGTTGTAATCTTAACTGCAACAGGAATCTGTTTTATGATAGCTGCAGTGATTGTCTTAAGGGGAAAGGAGGGGGCTGCTAATGTTAAGCGTAATAAAGTTAAGACTGCTTAGATTAAAGGATGAGTACATGGTATTTATATTTATGACAGCAATGGCACTTGGTTTTACTACAATATTTGGTGCATCCTTCGATACCTATAAACCGACTGTGTATGTAGTTGATGAAGATAAAAGCAATTATTCTGAAGCTTTGATAAGTGAGTTAAACACTTATAAGAATTTTACATTTGTTGAGATAGACAAAAAATCAGCAGAAAAGGATATATCAGAAGGTAATGTAAGTGTGGGCCTATTAATTAACCAAGGCTTCCAAAAAAATATTGAAGAGGGATTTAATATTTCTTTTGGTATTATGAAGGTTAAGGATGATACCTTAATATTAACTCTTCAGGAAATGGTATCAAGCATAACTGTAAAAATGGCTGGAGGAGAAAGGATTGCAGATTTAACAGCAAATTTCATCCAACTGGCAAAGCCTGATGTTGATTTCGAAAAAGTAAAATCATCTGCATATGAAAGTGTTATGGATTCCTGGAAGTTTAGAAACCCTATTTCAGTAAAATCAACAGTTGCTGAAACAAATGTTGATACCGGATATGATGGATTGATGCATTCCATGATAGGGTTTACATTATTCTTTTCAATGTACACAATGGTTTTTGCAATAGGAACCATTCTTTACGACAAGCAACACAAAACATGGGAAAGAATGCTAATTTCACCTGTTTCAAAAACATCCATCCTTGGAGGAAGCATGATAGTAGCCTACATTACCGGAGCAGTTCAAATGGGTGTGTTGATTTTAAGCGGAAAGTATTTTATAGGAATAGATTGGGGTAACAGCATTGCGGGGATTTTACTAATTTCAGCTACATTCATATTTGCAGTAACTTCACTTGGTCTTATGATGACAGGTTTTATAAAAACTCAAGCACAGCTTGGCTCCATAGCTCCTATTGTTTTAACAAGTACAGCAATGTTAGGTGGTTGTATGTGGCCTTTAGAAATAGTTAACAATAAGGTATTGTTATTATTGGCAGAGTTAACACCTCAAAAATGGGCTATGCAAGGTATTGAAAGTATAGCAAGTAAGGGAATGGGTTTTGAAGCAGCCATATTTCCATCAATAATATTAACAGTTATGGGAATTACATTTTTTACAATAGGTGTATTTTCACTAAATAAACAATCACTGTAGGGAACAAAAAATGCGATTCAAAGTCTAACTCTGAATCGCATTTTTGTTTAAATTAAATTATGCTTCGCTTGTTTCTTCTTCGCTTAGTTGAAACTTGTTTACAAGCTTTTTAAGTAATAAAGCTTGACTTGAAAGTTCTTCGCTTGCAGCTGCACTTTCTTCTGATGTTGCTGAGTTTGTTTGTACAACCGATGAAATCTGTTCTATACCTAAGGCAATTTGGTTAGTTCCCTCTGCCTGATGAATACTTGCCTGAGCAATATTATCAATTAAGCTTGTAAGGCTTTCTGTTTCTCCAACTACAGCATGTAGTGATGATGCAGTTTTCTCTGCTATTTGTGTTCCTTTATTTACTGCATTTACTGTATCACTAATTAGTAAAGTAGTATCATTTGCAGCTTCAGCAGATTTTTGGGCAAGATTTCTTACTTCATCTGCAACAACTGCAAATCCTTTACCTGCACTACCTGCTCTTGCTGCTTCAACTGCTGCGTTAAGAGCAAGGATATTTGTTTGGAATGCAATATTGTCAATTGTTTTTATTATGTTATTAATTTGGTTTGACTTATTATTAATGTCTTCCATAGCGTTCATAAGCTGTTGCATGTCAGTGTTTGCTTCAATTATTCCTTCTTTAGATTTGTTTGAAAGAATATTAGCATTTTGTGCTGATTTAGCATTTTCATCAATTTGTGATGAAATATCTTGTATTGTAGCAGTAAGCTCTTGAATAGAAGAAGCTTGCTCTGTTGCACCTTGGCTAAGTGCCTGGGCGCCTGCAGCAACCTGATCTGAACCGCTTGCAATTTGATCTGAAGCTATTTTAATTTCAAGTAATGTAGAAGTAAGTGTCTCAGAAATATTAACTAATGCATCTTTTATTTTGCTGAATTCACCTTTATAAACATATTTAAGTTTGTAATTCATATTTCCATTTGCTATTTGATTAAGTACATCTGATATTTCTTCAATATATATTTTATATGTTATAAGTGTTTTTCCAATTGATTTAAAGGAATCGATTAAAAGACCAATTTCACCTGTAGCCTTTTCATCAATAACTACATTAAAGTTTCCGCCAGCTATTTCGTTTGCTGATTTTACTACAGCATTTATTGGTTTTGCAATGCTCTTGCTTACAAATAGTGCAAAGACAATTGCAACTGCAAATATCAATATTGCTGCCATATACGCAAATACCTTTATATCATTTACAGCTTTTAGCATTGCATCCTTATCAACAACAGAAACGTAATTCCATCCGGTGTTGTCGGAAAATACACTTTTTACAAAATAATCCTTCCCGTTAATTTTTAGCTCTTTAAAATCAACATTAGAAGAAATAGCATTTGTAACATCTGAACTGAATACTTCAGAAAGGCTTTTAAAATTATTTTCTTTGTTATTGGTATCTGATAATATAATTCCACTTCCATCTACCAACATATAATAACCGTAAAAATCCTTACTAGCATCGTCAAACATGGATGATATTATATCCAAGCTTACATCCATTGCCATAACACCAATAATTTTACCATTGTTTTTTACTGCTTGTGATATTGATATACCTATGTCTACATAACCATCAGTAGCAAAGCTATATGGCTCACTAACTAAAGCTACATCAGGATTTACAATTGAGTCAGGATACCAAGGTCTTTGACGAGGGTCGAATGCTCCATCCAAACTTACTTCAGGATACATTACATATCCACCTTTTTCTGTACCCATATAAATATATTTATAGTTTGGGTGAGTTTCGCCAAATTCTTTAAAATTATTATAAATCTCTTGTTCAATTCCGCCATTTTTACTCGGAGTCATTTTAACGTTTGATCTTATATTTGCATAAGATTTAATAGTGCCATCTGCCTTTTTAAGTGTGCTGTTATTAGCAAAGTAACCCACATTATTTTTCATATCATTGAAAAAGAGATTTATGCTATCACTTACAAGAGTTAATTGTTTTTCAACAGATTTTTTTTGTTCTGAAATAATGCTTGATTCCATTCTATTTATAAAGAATATGCTTAGAATAAGAACAGGAACTAATGCAAATAGAATAATTATAATACTTAATTTGAAACGCAATGTTTGAAGCTTGTTAGTGTTCATTTTTTAATTACCTCCATTATGTCAAAAACCTTGTTTAAAATTAATTTATTTCGATGAATATGTATCGACTAAAAATAATAATAATTTAGTATTCTTAATATTTAAACATAGTAAATTGCACGTTTAGCAGAGACAGCTAATGGGTATATCATGTTTATATTGAATAATTTTTAATTTATAGGAGGTTGTTATGACTAATCCCAACAAATACAAAATACCTACAGAAAAGCTAAAAAAAGTTTGCAATATAGAAAAAGAGTTGCATTTTTGTCAAACATCTAAGGATGTGGAAATATTGCAAGGAGTTATAGGTCAAGATAGGGCAGTTAAATCTATGGAATTTGGTTTATCAATGAATGCTCCCGGATACAATATATTTGTATTAGGGCCTCAAGGAACCGGTAAAAGCACCTATACTCAGTCTGTTGTATCAAAAGTAGCTAATAAAGGCAGCGTACCAAATGATTGGTGTTATATAAATAATTTTGATGAATGGGATAAACCTCTTGCAATTGCCCTACCTGCAGGTAAGGGAAAAGAATTTCAAAAGGATATGGAAAAGTTAATTTCAAATTTGACAATATATATCCCAAAAACATTTGAAGGTAGCAATTTTTTACAGAATAAAGATATATTGATTCAAAAAACAAATGAAAAAGTAACTGTAATTTTAAGAGAAATAGAAAAACTTGCACAAGAATCAGGGTTTGGAATACAACAATCCGGTCAAACAGTACTATTGATACCACTTAAAGATAATAGATTGATAACTCCTGAGGAATATAAACAGTTGTCTATAGATGAACGCGAAGCAATAGATAACAAAAGAAGTAAAATAGCTAAAGAAATTGATGAAAAATTACGTGATGTACAGTTAACTCAAAAAATAGCGGAAGAACAATATATTGGATTAGAGGAACAAACTGCGCGAAGTGCAGCTGAACCGCTAATTAATCAATTAAAAGCAAAATATGTTGATATTTTAGAGATACTAAATTATTTAGACAAGGTACTGAAGGATGTGGCAGAAAATCATTTAATATTTAAAAATGTTAGGTCTGTAATAGATGAAGAATTTGCTGCAGAACCTCATGAAGATGCGGATCATTCAGACGAAGAGGAAAGTTTCTTTGATACAAAACTACTTAAGTCTAAGGATAGTAAAAACCCATTTACAAGATATAAGGTTAATTTATTTGTAAACAACGAAAATGCGCAAGGCGCTCCTGTTGTTGTTGAAAGCAATCCATATTATTACAACTTGTTTGGTAAAATTGAATATAAAAGTCATATGATGACTACTATGACTGATTTTACTATGATAAAATCAGGTGCGTTGCAAAGGGCAAATGGTGGATATTTAATATTGCAGGCAAAAGATTTGTTAATGGACCCATATGCATGGGATTCATTGAAAAAAGCACTTAAATACAAGCAAGCAGTAGTTGAAAATATAGGAGAGCAGAGCCGATTTGTACCCACTGTAACATTAAAACCTGAGCCTATTCCTTTAAATGTTAAAGTAATTTTAGTAGGTAGCTTTTTATATTATCGATTCCTTTCACAAGATGAAGATTTTAAGAAGTTGTTTAAAGTTAATGTGGATTTTGATGTTGAAATGGACAGAACAAGCGAAAATATACAACATTATGTGTCATTTATAGGCTCTATGTGTCAAATGGAAGGACTAAAACACTTAAATTGTTCAGCAATGGCAAGAGTAATAGAATTCGGTTCAAGATTGGCTGATGATCAAAACAAACTTTCTACAAGATTCAATGTTGTAAGTGAAATACTGTATGAAGCGTCAGCGCTTGCAGATAGCGACAATTCAAAATTTGTAGATGCAAAGCATGTAGAAAAAGCAATTAAAAATAAAAAGTATCGATCTAACATGATAGAAGAAAAAATGCAGCAGCAAATAATAAAGAAAAAAGTGTTTATAGATACAGAGGGAGCAGTCGTAGGCCAAGTAAACGGCTTATCAGTAATGAGTGCATCCGGATACTCATTCGGTCTACCTTCAAGAATTACAGCCAGGACATATTCAGGCAGAGAAGGTATAATCAACATCGAACGAGAAACAGAAATGAGTGGTAATATACACTCCAAAGGTGTATTAACATTAAACGGCTACCTTGGAGGTAAATTTGCACAAGAAAAACAATTAGGCTTAACAGCACAAGTAACATTTGAACAGCTTTACGGAGGCGTAGAAGGAGACAGTGCGTCAAGCGCCGAGCTATATGCAATTTTATCAAGCTTATCCAATGTACCAATAAAACAAACATTAGCAGTGACAGGTTCTGTAAATCAGATGGGAGAAATTCAACCAATAGGCGGAGTAAATGAAAAAATAGAAGGTTTCTTTGATATTTGTTCCTTAAAAGGATTGACAGGAGACCAAGGAGTTATTATACCGGAAAGTAATATAACAAACCTTATGCTTAAGGATGAAGTAATAAATGCTGTAAATGAGGGTAAATTCCATATTTATGCTGTTAAGAAAATAGAAGAAGGATTAGAATTGTTAACTGGAATTCAAGCAGGAGAACTAGATAAATTTGGTGACTATCCAAAAGACAGTATATTCTATTTAGCAAATCAAAAGCTCAATGATTTTAATAAAATATTAGCACCAGCAGAAGAATAAAATAATCCGGGATGTAGGGAACGGTCCCCGTACCGTTCCGTTTTTATACCCTCGTACTGTTTCTACTTCTCTATACAACTTCTAACCAAATCTAACGCTGATGTAGCAGCTCTTTCTCTAATGGTGTCACGAGCACCTGTAGATTGCAGCTTTTTAACGCTATATTCTCCATTATAATAAACACACACATAGACTAATCCAACAGGTTTTTCTTCAGTACCTCCGTTAGGGCCTGCTACACCGGTTGTTGCCACTCCTATGCGGGTATCAGCTATTTTTGCAGCTCCATAAGCCATTTCTTTAACTACTTCTTCGCTAACAGCGCCATATTTATCTAAAGTTTCCTTTTTAACTTTTAATGAATTTATTTTTGCTTCATTGCTATATGTAATAAAGCCTTCCTTAAAAACATTAGATATGCCCGGATAACTTACTAACCTTGAAGAAATTAAACCACCTGTACATGACTCTGCCACTGCAATAGTAATGTTTTTTTCTAACAACAATTTTGCAGTTCTATCCTCAACCTTACCTGTTTCAGTAACATATGCATTATCACGACCGAATCTTTTAATTAATTCTTCTCTTACAGGTTTTATCATTTCGATGCATTTCTCTTTATTTTCAGCTTTACATGTAATTCTGAAAATTACTTTGCCTGCACTTGCAAAAGGAGCAATTGTAGGATTAGTTTGTTTTTCTATTAAGTCCAAAACCATTTCTTCTGCTGCAGATTCACCTATATTTGTTACGACTAATTTTTCTCCGTAAACCACCTCATGAGAAAACTGCTTTAAGTATGGAATAACCTCGTTATCCATAAGAGGTTCCATTTCCTTAGGAGGTCCGGGGAGCAATATCCCAATTTTTGATTTGCCGTCAACTTCGCCTTTCATGATACATGCATTTGCAGTACCGTTAGGATTATTGAGAATTATTGAGCCCTCAGGAAAATATGTTTGTCTCATATTGTTTTTGGGAAAATCCTTTCTAAAACGAGAGTACATATTTTTTACATGCTGATAGCTTTCTTCGTCATAAACCATTTTAACATCAAAATACTCAGCCAATACATCCTTTGTTATATCATCCTGTGTAGGTCCAAGCCCTCCAGTGCATATAACTATATCAGCTCTCTGAAAAGCAACCCCAAAACAATTTTTTATTCTCTTAGGATTATCACCTACAACAGTTTGATAATGAACATCAATAGCTATTTCAGCTAATTTTTTTGATATATATTGGGCATTTGTATTTACAATATCACCATGCAAAAGCTCAGTACCTATACAAAGTATTTCACACTCCATTTTTTCCTCCAATAATCATTTCGTCAACGCAGCATATTTTTCTGCATTACCATTTATTTCTTCATTTATATTAATCGCTTTTTCAGCAAAAAACAACCCTGTTGTTTTAGCAAATTGCCACACTAATTCATCAAACATATTGTTAGGATGCTGCTTTCCACCCTCTTGATATGGAGATAACTCTATACAAAATGCAGGTCGTTTCATCTTTGCTCTAAACCAATTTTCAAATCCACATCCGTATATTTTAGGATCAGAACTGATTTTAGTTTTTCTATAAATATATTTTTCAGCCAATTCATCCATTATTTTTTCATCCAAACCGTTAAACATATGATGCGTACCACTATCTGCCCAAAATGTACAATTTCCTGAGCAGTGATATGTTACCATTAATGAAAAGTTATATTTATTGCATAAGTTGATTAAAGCCACAGCTTCCGGT
>JAEZGU010000057.1 GCA_023416855.1 Bacillota bacterium | reverse complement strand
AAACAGGCAGTCGCGCCTGCCTCCATTTATTTCCACCATCAAAAATTTCTGCAAATATCTTTAATTCTTTCATTGACACTCTTATTATTCTATCGCAATGACCCACTGTATTCCAATTTCCATTTTCATCTTTTATTCCTCCTACTATGCCTGTTCCGTCTGATTCATAGCACTGATCAATTGTTGAAGGTTCAAACAAATTAGAAATAGAATCAAAACCTATCTTTTCAATATTACAATAAATATTAAGTGAAAATACAGCTCTATTAGCTACTTCTGCAAACAATTTTTTTTCATTTTGAAATTGAAAGTGCTCTCTTAACCTATTATAAATCTTCTCTCTAAATACACCTCCATTAGGATCATCATATAAACCATCAGGATGAATAAACGCACTTATGCCAAAATTTCTTCCAAATTGCCATGCTTGTGGTAAAAAACATTTATATAAATTTGTCTGTTGCCCTTTTAGATCGGAATAATTTTGTAACGCATTTAAAAAACCCTGTATTCCAGACATCGATTCATACTCAGAAAAGTATAAATTACGAGTAGAAATACTTTCAAGAGCTTTATCTCGATAATTAGTAGTCTGCGTAGCAGTCAAATCTTTTACTGCAAACATAGGGTCACTATCAGAAAGAATAGCATGTTCATTCCATTCCATCTTAATCCACGGCGGATTTCCAATTATTAAATCAAATCCACATCTCTCTGCAAAAAGATCTGCAAATTCCAGCTCCCAATGCATAAACCTTTGTTGCTTTGCAATATCTCTTGATAATGCAAGACGAGGCTGTTGTTTACACAATTTAGGAATGTCAACAATACCCATCCCTGAATAAAGTTCATTTATACCTTGTATTAACTCTTCCCGTTCAGTCATAAACAACGAAAGTTGACCAAATTTTACTTTTTCATTAACACCCTTAAATGTATTTATTGTACCTTCTAATATAAGGTACATATCAGCTATAAATTCACTTCTGGTAGGTAGAAGCTCTGCTTTATCTATAGGCCAAAACCACAAAGAACACCAATAATCCATAGCAAATTTAAGTCTTGCATACGGACCTGCATTTTTTTGTTCTTCTGACTTATAAAGCAACTTATATATCATATCTTTTTCACGTATTGTTGTATGTGACGATTGTGTTTCTTCATCTTGTCCGTAAACAGTAAGTGCATCAGAAGTTTTTTCTCTAACTTCTTTACGAAGTTTTATTTGTTTTTCCCACAATTCATCTATTATTGCAGATAAACGCAGTAAATTTTGAATGTCATCATCCTCATAAGGTTTAATAAATTTTTTGTTCCATTCCTTTATAGATTTTATTCCATCAGGTGCAAGAATTTTAATTACTTTATCTGTATAGTTTGACATGCTAGGATCCCCCGTAAGAAAATGGTATACCTGTTTTCTTTGCATTCTCTTACTATTCATTTGAACACGTTCTGGTTCATTATCATACCAGCATATATCACTTGATGCAGTTTGTAACTGCTCTACACGATAGCACTGTCTTCTTGCTCCAATTAATGAATTGCCGTTTACAAGCTGAGTTCCAAACCATGGAACTAAACCACCTTTGTATATGGTATTTAACCATAATGAAACCTCTGCAAGCTCAACAGCAATAGGATTTAGGTCAATACCAAAAACATTTCGGTCAGCAATATACATTTTTACTTTCTGAAGTTCACCATAGCGTTTTTCATGAGGGATTGAATCACTAAGCTCTTTTTGCTTTTTATCAAGATACGCCTCTGCAAGTTGATTGATTGCTTCGTTTAAGAATGCTGCACTTCCCATTGTAGGTTCGCAAATAGTTAAATGCAGTATCTCATCAGCTGTTTTATTTTCCAACAATTCTTTTAATGCATATTTTACAAGACACTTTGTAAGAACTTCCGGTGTATAATATGAGGCAGATTTTTCACGTTCACGACCAGCAAGTCTATATATAAATGTTCCCTTTTCATATCTCCTTAGTTTTCCATCATCATAACGTGCACGTTCGTTTTCTGTATAATTATCAAGTTCATTTTCAGGAACAAAATAACCTACATCTAATTCATTTATCTCATCTCTCTCTCGTTTCACTTCAAACAATGTTTCTTGAGCAATAAATCCGCGATAAGACAGAAGTGCTTCATAAACTGCACCCATTTGGTTGATTCCTAACGCTGCATAAGAAATACGACCTCGTCTCTCACTTCTGCGTCCTGTTGGTCGAGTAATACTCATCAAATCAATTATTTTTAACATTACGCAATTTCGAAGCTTTGCATTGGTAATCATCGATGTATATTCCGGATCAAAAATATGTGCTTTTAACGGATCTATTATAAATATATCATGGAAAGATTCAGATGAAGTCAATTCTTTTAATTCTTCTTCAGTTTTTGGATAACCGTTATAAATTAAATCATATAATTTTGAAAGAGTTTCGTGAAGATAAAAACCTTCTCCAACCTCACTTGTTTCTTCTCTTATATTATCAGCAATGTCTCTTAGGCTTTCTAAAGAATATCCTTTATAATATACCTGTGATTTCATTGGGGCATATCCTAATTCGGGACGAGCTTCAATGAACAGTAAGAAAAGCATACGGTACATATATCGCAAACATTGAATTGAAAGTTCTCCTGCATCTATTGGGTTTTCATCAAAATTGATTCCTTGTCTATGAGCCATATCATAAAGAACCTCATTGCCAAGCAACTCAATAGACTCACGAAGTGCATACTTTAAATCCTGTGAAACCCCACTGGCATGTTTATGACTGTTTTCATCAAGTGTATCTAATAAAGGCACCCCCTCATCACAACATAGACTGTCTTTATGCAACAAGACACTCATAGCTTGTAATGTACTTTCTTCACGACGACGAAATATT
>JAEZGU010000136.1 GCA_023416855.1 Bacillota bacterium | reverse complement strand
GAAATGCACAAATACTTAACAATTTAAGCTTTAAAATAAAGGCAGGAAGTATGTTTGCCATTTTGGGCGGTACAGGTTCAGGAAAATCTACATTGATGCATCTGCTTAACCGTCTTTATGATTTACCTGATGATTGTGGAAACATTACTATTGGAGATGTGGACATAAGACAAATCAAAAGAGATTATTTGAGAAAAAACATAGGAATGGTATTGCAGGAACCATTCTTGTTTTCAAAAAGTATTAGGGAAAATATAAGCATTGTTAATTCTAACGCAGACATAAACCAAATAAAAGAGGTATCATCAATTGCTCATGTTGATGATGCAATAGAAAGTTTCTCAAATGGTTATGACACTATTGTTGGCGAAAGAGGAGTTACATTATCAGGAGGTCAAAAACAACGTGTTGCTATTGCAAGAATGTTGCTTCAGAATACTCCTATAATGGTTTTTGATGATTCTTTATCGGCTGTAGATTCGGAGACAGATGCTAAAATTCGTGCTGCGCTTAAAAGTGGAAAGAAAAATTCAACTGTGATATTGATTTCGCATCGAATTACAACACTTATGCAGGCAGATATGATTTTGGTCTTAGATAAGGGTCAAGCATCAGACATTGGCACTCATGAGGAACTGATAAGCAGAGAAGGCATTTATAAAAGTATTTTTGATGTACAGATGAATATTGCCGATGTTGACGGGATGGTGAATTAATTGAATTACTATGAGGATGATAATACCTATAAGTCTTTGGATATAAAACCATGGTTAAAGTTAGGTAGATTTTTTAAACCATATAAAAGCAAAATGATTATTTTAATAATCTTTATGCTTATAACTGCGGCGACTGATTTATCATTACCATTGTTTCAGAAATACGCTGTGGATACATTCATTGTGCCTAAAACAACCGAAGGATTGAGTAGGTTTATATATGTTTACTTTTTAGCTTTATTATTAATGACATTATCTGTAAACATATTTGCACGTATAGCAATTGTTATAGAAATGTATATTGGAAAGGATTTGCGTAAAGAAATATTTGAGCATTTACAAAAGTTATCACTGTCATACTACAATCAAACACCAGTTGGTTATCTTTTGGCAAGAACTATGAGTGATACAAATAAAATCGGAACAATGATTGCATGGGGATTAGTTGATGTTTTTTGGTCATTTGCTTATGTAATTGGGGCATTTGTTGCTATGATATTGTTGAACTTTAAGTTAGCTATGGTAGTTATGTTAGTAGTTCCGTTTATGGCGATTATAACAGCATATTTTCAGAAGAAGCTACTTATTGCCGGAAGAAGGTTAAGGAAAATTAACTCGAAGATGACAGGACAATTTAATGAGGGAATAACCGGTGCAAGAACTTCAAAGACTTTGGTTATTGAACATAAAAATTTAGATGAATTCAAACATGTAAGTTTTGAAATGGAATCAACAGCTATAAGAATGGCTAAATTAAATGCTATATATATACCAATAATAGTTTTCTTCGGTTCAGTAACATCCTCCGTTGTTTTGGCAAGAGGTGGACAATTAGCAATGAATCAAATTATACAAATAGGTACATTATCTGCATTTTTATCATATGCAATAAACATATTTGAACCAATTCAAAACTTAGCAAGAACCTATACTGAAATTGTATCTCTTCAAGCAAATATTGAGAGGGTAACAGAACTTCTTGATATGGAACCTTTAATAAAAGACAGCTTAGAGGTTATTGAAAAGTACGGAGATAATATAAACCCAAAGAAAGAAAACTGGGAGAATATTGAGGGAGAAATTGAATTTAGAAATGTGGACTTCAAATATCCGGATGGTGACGAAGAGGTATTAAAGAATTTCAATCTTCATATTAAACCGGGTACAAACGTGGCTATAGTTGGTGAAACCGGTGCAGGTAAAAGCACATTAGTAAATCTTGTATGTAGATTTTTTGAACCAACTTCAGGTGAGATATTAATTGATGGAGTGGATTATAAGAAAAGATCTCAACTGTGGCTACACTCGAACATTGGCTATGTTTTACAAAATCCACATTTATTTTCAGGTACAATTAAAGAAAATATACAGTATGGTAGATTAGAAGCAACTAATGAGGAAATAGTAAAAGCTGCAGAAATAGTTTCTGTTGATAAAATAGTAGAAAACCTTGAAGATGGATACGAAAGTCAGGTTGGAGAAGGTGGAGATAAGCTTTCAACAGGAGAAAAGCAGTTAATTTCCATAGCTAGGGCAATTTTAGCGGATCCTAAAATTTTTATTTTAGATGAAGCAACATCATCCATCGATACAAAACTTGAAAACTCAATACAAAAAGGTATATCTTATTTACTTAAGGGTAGAACATCTTTTATTATTGCACATAGATTATCAACAATTAAAAAAGCTGATATAATTTTAGTCGTTAAGGACGGTAAAATAGTCGAACAAGGCACTCATGACAGTTTGATTAAAGTAAAAGGATATTACTATACTCTTTATACTAAGCAATTTGAAGAAGAACAAACCATTGAGGTTCTAAAGTAAGTGATTGCAAATTTTAACATTGACATGAAAATTTGTTTATGTTATGATTTTAAATAACTCGGTCTCGCGCAACGAAATCCTGCGAACGTGTCAGGTCCGGAAGGAAGCAGCAATAAGTGGATCATTTCGTGTGACGTGAGGGTGCCGAGTTATTTTTATAAATTTTTATCTGTCATTTATATAAAATACGAAACTGTATCTTTTAAGGAGTACAGATTAATGTATAATATAATTATAATTATTCGTTAATTAAATTATGTGAGGTGATATAAGTGAATGATAAAGTAATTAAAGATATGGTTTACACATCGTTGCTTGCTGCTTTAATCTGTGTGGCAACTTTTATAATAAAGGTTCCGACTGTTGTAACAAATGGTTATACTCATTTAGGAGACGGTTTTATATTTATTGCTGTAATTCTGTTGGGAAAGAAAAATGGTGCATGGGCAGGTGCTATTGGTGCATCATTAGCTGATATAATTGGTGGATATAGTTTTTATGCATTACCGACTTTTATAATAAAATTCGTAATGGGATATATAATGGGCACATTGATTGAGAAATTACCTAATATGAAACATAGAAGGATAATAGGTTCTGCGATGGGAAGCTTGTGGCAGATTTTTGCATACTATATTGTTGGTTCATTAATGGTTGGCAATTTTATTACAACTTTGGCAGAAATACCTGCCAACACAATACAATCTGTAGCAGGAATAATCGTGGCTGTTGCTTTTACTGGAGTGTTTAGACACACTCCAATAGGAAAAAATACATTAGAGTGTTAATAATAAAGTGCATTTTAAAGGGACTGTTCTAAGATTTCTTAGTTCAGTCCCATATTTTTTTATTATTCTATTATTTCCGGATTTATAAATTCCGGTGGATAAAGAACTCCTGTTTTATCTTCTCCGTTTACAGTTATTTTAATGCTGTCAGTATGAGGCAATGTTGTAAATGTATAAGCTAAGGATTCAACCATCATTTGTTTTAAATCCTCTCTATCCTTGTAAGCGTTTAAAAAGCTATCAGTAAAATCTAATGTAATTAAATTTCCCTGCTTTGTTACCCCATTTAAAACAACTGTTTTTGGTATAGGGCTGATACCGTAACTAAGTTCGGTATCTTTGTATGCATCAAACAATTTTTGTGCTTGCATTTCAATAGTGTCATTTTCAGATATACCGGCTGAATTTAAATCTAATTCGTAATCAAACAAATAATATCTGCCGTCTATTTTATATACCATGTAAAGTAAATAATTTTTTTCCTTATTTGGTAGCATATTTATTGCTTCACTGCTAAGTTCATGGAAATAGCTATCAACTTTTTTTCTGTCAACAGTAAATGTAACGCTGTGTATTGGCCAATATCTGTCTACTGCAAATATGGATTTGACAAATGCTTTATAAGCAAGTCCTGCACCGGTACTACCTTCATTATAAGCTGTATATGAACTTGGTATGTCTATAACTACATTTCCGTTATTGTAAGTAGTGTTTGTAACATCCTTTACAACAG
>JAEZGU010000122.1 GCA_023416855.1 Bacillota bacterium | reverse complement strand
TTATGGAAAAACTCTCTGTAATCAAAGTTTCAGATGTTAAGTCACTTCCAGTTAATGTCTCTGAAAACACAAGCGTGTACGATGCTATAGTAACTATCTTTTTAGAGAATGTCGGAACACTTTTTGTAGTTGATAACGAAGCCCTTAAGGGAGTTATTTCCAGGAAGGATTTGTTAAAGGCAGCTATGGGAGGAAAAGATTTAACAACCATTCCAGTTGGAGTTATAATGACCAGAATGCCTAAAATCATTTATTGCAAAGAGGATGATTCAATAATAGAAGCAGCAGAAAAAATAATCGAAAATGAAGTAGATTGTCTTCCTATTGTAACAAATATATCAAATGGAAAAATTAAGGCAGTAGGACGCATATCAAAGACTAATATTACTAAGGTTTTATTAGAAATATCCAAGTAAAGAGGTACCTATGGAAAAGATAAATATTTATGCAGTTTCCGATTCATTAGGTGAAACTGCCGAGCAAGTAGCTAAAGCTGTAATGAAGCAGTTTGACATAACAGACTTTGATATAAAAAGAGTATCATTTGTAAGCGACAAAGAAGCAATAGACCATTTAATAGAAAAGGCTTCTAAAGAAAATTCATTTATTGTATTTACATTGGTGGTAGAAGAATTAAGAGATTATTTAGCACAAAAAGCTTTTGAACATAATATTAGTGCAGTTGATATAATTACCCCAGTTCTCTTGCCATTGGTAAAGCAGCTTGGGTTATCACCAAAATATGAACCTGGTCTTTTAAGAAAGCTTGATGAAAAGTATTTTAAAAAAGTTGAAGCGGTTGAATTCGCAGTAAAATATGATGATGGGAAGGATACAAGAGGCATACTTTTGGCAGATGTTGTTCTTATTGGAGTTTCAAGAACATCCAAGACACCTCTTTCAATGTATTTGGCACATAAAAATGTAAAGGTAGCAAATATTCCATTAGTGCCTGAAGTAAGCCCACCAGAAGAACTTAAGCTAATATCTTCTAAAAAAATAATCGGTTTAACATTAAATGTTGAAAATTTAAATAAAATAAGAAAAGAAAGACTTAAGGCAATGGGACTTAAGGATACAGCAAACTATGCAGCCATGGAAAGAATTTTTGCTGAGCTTGAATATGCTAATAAAGTTTATAAGGAACTTAAATGTAAGGTAATCGACACTACAGACAAAGCAGTAGAAGAAACAGCATCTATTATACTTGACTATATTTATGAAAACAATAAATAAGAAAGAGTGATTGGATGAATATAAGAGAGAAATATGAACAATTTGAAATTGATCATTTATCCCCACAAGCTGCAAAAAGCAAGTATTCAAAGGGAAGAAAGTATGAAGAAGATAAATGTGAAGTCAGGACTGAATATCAAAGAGACAGAGACAGAATTCTTCATTCAAAATCCTTCAGAAGATTAAAACACAAGACACAGGTGTTTTTATCTCCTGAAGGGGATCATTATAGAACAAGACTCACTCATACACTTGAGGTTTCGCAAATATCAAGAACCATTGCAAGAAGTCTTTATTTAAATGAGGATTTGACAGAAGCTATAGCACTAGGACATGACCTAGGACATACACCCTTCGGACACACAGGCGAAAGAATATTAAATGAGCTTTGTGAGTCAGGCTTTAAGCACAATGAACAAAGCTTGAGGGTTGTAGAATTTCTTGAGCTAAGAAATGGGAAGAAAGGTTTGAATTTAACTTTCGAAGTAAGAGACGGTATTTTAAATCACCCATTAAAATATAACCCTACTACATTGGAAGGGCAAATTGTGAGCATATCAGATAGAATCGCTTATATTAACCATGACATTGACGATGCTGTAAGAGCAGGCATTATAAAACCCGGTCAAATACCAGAACAATATTTACAGCATTTAGGATATACTCACGGACAAAGAATCAATAAAATGATAGTTGATGTAATTAATAATAGTCTTGATAAAGATAAAATAATCATGAGCGATGAAATCGACCATTATACATCAAAACTCAGAGAATTTTTGTTTGAAAATGTATATTATAACAAAGTAGCAAAAAGCGAAGAAGACAAAACAACATTCATAGTGGAAAAAATATTTGAATATTACAAAAAAAATTTCGAATTACTGCCGGAATTTTATTTAAAAATATACGATGATAATAGTTTCAGCAAATCAGAAATTATTATAGACTACATTGCCGGAATGACAGACAGATATGCTATGAAGGTCTTTGAAGAGCTTTATATTCCGAAACCTTGGAGACAATAATAATTGTAAAAATTTGTTGACAAGCTTATTTTGTTGTGCTATAATCTATTTTCAACGTAAAGACAATGGTGATGGTATGCCTTATAGATTGGATTCAGATGTTATAAATCGAATTCTGGATGAAAATAATATTGTAGACGTAATAGAGGAATATTTACCTTTAAAGAAAGCAGGAAACAATTACAGTACTAATTGTCCGTTTCATAAGGAAAAGACTCCTTCATTTATTGTATCTCCAGATAAACAGATGTTTCATTGCTTTGGCTGCGGCGAAAGCGGAGACAGCATAAGCTTTCTTACAAAATATAAAAACTATACCTTTGTTGAAGCGGCAGAATATTTGGCAAGAAAGGCCGGTATAGTGTTAGAGGAAATAAATCCATCTTTAAAACAAAATCAGAATAAACAGCTTGAAGACAGGCTATATAAAATAAACAGAGATGCAGCATTATATTATTTTAATAATTTAAAAGATTATCCACAAGTTATAAATTACTTAAAATCAAGGAAAATTGATATTAATGTAATAAAAAAGTTCGGAATTGGATATGCTATAAATCAATGGGATAATTTGCTAAAATATTTAACGCAAAAAGGTTATATAGAAGAAGATATTTTAAAAGCAGGACTTATAGTAAAGAAACAAAACAGCAATTCCTACTATGATCGTTTCAGGAACAGAGTTATGTTTCCAATTTTTGATGTAAAAGGAAGGATAATAGGTTTTGGAGGCCGAGTTCTGGATGATTCCCTTCCTAAATATCTAAATTCCCCAGAAACAATGATTTTTAACAAAGGCTATAATTTATATGGATTAAACCTAGCCAAAGAAGCTGTTAAGGACAAAAGCTTCATTTTGGTTGAAGGCTACATGGATGTAATTAAAATGCATACCTACGGTTACAACACCACAGTGGCAGCACTTGGTACATCCTTGACTGATAATCAAATAAAATTAATGAAAAGATACTCAAAGAATTTTTATATTGCTTTAGATGCAGACAATGCTGGACAAAATGCGGCATTAAAGGCAATTAATATGTTCAAGAAAAATAGTTTGGATGCAAAGGTGATAATTATTCC
>JAEZGU010000021.1 GCA_023416855.1 Bacillota bacterium | reverse complement strand
AAAGATGAATATTTAGATATGCTTACTGAATGGAAGGAGACCGGAGAAGAACTGATTCCTTGGGTATTAAATTTAGATTATACTGATTTTACATCTATGGTAGATAAATTAAATGGTTGGAGTCATGGTGTAGATTTACCTGATGGATATGTTGAATGTTCAGCATTTTGGTTGATAAATAATAATAGATTAATTGGAGCTATTGATATTAGACATAAGTTAACTGAATCTTTAGAATTTAGAGGTGGACATATTGGTTATGGTATAAGGCCAAGTGAAAGAAAAAAGGGTTATGCATCCATGATGTTATCATTTGCTTTAAAGGAATGTAAGAAAATAGGTTTGTCAAAGGTCTTGATTACTTGTTCTAAAAGTAATATTGGCTCAGTTAAAACAATAATTAATAACGGTGGCATTCTTGATTCAGAAGATATCAGTGACGGCGAAATTTTTCAAAGATATTGGATTACTCTATAGAATTAAATTATATTTAGGATATATATTGACTCTCCTGTTAGGGGATAGCTTAAAATATATTTACAAGTAAGGAGTGAGTTTTTTGTTTCGAATTGGTGAGTTTTCAAAAATGAGCAAAACAACAATTAAAACTTTACGTTATTATGATGAAATAGGATTGCTTAAGCCTGAAAAGACAGATAAGTTTACGGGTTATAGGCTTTATACTACTGATCAGCTTTTTAAGCTTCATAGAATTCAATCATATAGACAAATTGGACTTTCTATTGATGAGATTAAAATGCTCTTATCAGGAATAAAAACAAAACAAATTTTTAATAAACGTAAAGAAGAGCTTATTTCTGAGCTAAACAATACAAAAGACCAACTCTCTCGTCTTGAATTTATATTACAAGGAAACCAGGAGGAGTTAAGAATGAGTTATTCAGCTGTTATTAAAGAAATACCGGAACATTTAGTATATTCAGTAACATTTACTGCCCCTAATTATGAATCCTTTGCTAAAATAGTTCCTGCTATTGGTGCTAAGGTTGCAGAAAAGTATTCTGATTTAAAGTGTGTTGTACCGGAATATTGTTTTGTTCGATATCTTGATGGAGAATACAGAGATAGTGATATCCATGTTGAGTTTTGCGAAGCAATAGATAAGAAAAAACCTGATTTTGATGATGTTACTTTTAAAATTATGGATGCAGTAAAAGTTGTTTCCACTTTACACAAAGGACCATATTCAAGACTAAGTGAAGCTTATGCTTTTATAATGAAATGGATAGAAGAAAACGGATTTATTATCGATGATGTACCTCGTGAAAGCTATATCGACGGTATTTGGAATAAGGATAACGAAGAAGACTGGCTTACAGAAATACAAATTCCTATTAAATAAGTTTTATTAAATGGAGGCATATATGAAGTACGAATGGAAGAAGCAAGAAAAACAACTATATTTACCTAAAAACAATCCTGAAGTAATTAAAATTCCGAAATTCAAGTTTTATACTCTAAAAGGAAAGGGTAACCCTAACAATGAAGAATTTTCAGAAGCAGTTGGAGCCTTGTATTCTCTTTCTTATGCTATAAGAATGCTTCCTAAGAAAGGAATTATACCAGAAGGTTATTTTGAATACACAGTCTATCCCTTAGAAGGTGTGTGGGATTTGGCAGAGGAAGCAAGGGGTAAGGAGAAATTAGATAAGGATAGTTTAATTTACACTATTATGATAAGACAGCCGGATTTTGTCACAGAGGATTTAGCAAAGGATATTATAGAAAAGGTTAAGTTAAAAACCCCTAATGAATTATTAGCTAAAGTTAAATTTGAAAGTATAGAAGAAGGGCTATGTGTTCAAATGATGCATTTGGGTTCATTTGATAGTGAACCGGAATCATTTGAAAAAATGGAGAATTACTGTAATGAAAATGGTTTAAAAAGGTTATCTAAAGTACACAGAGAAATATATATTTCAGATCCGCGAAAAACACAATCTGACAAATTAAAAACAGTGTTGCGTTTTAAAGTATTATAACTTCAAAGAAAATCACACGCATAATGTGCGTGTGATTTTGATATACAACAATTCACTTTTACTTCATATAATACTATGAGACACTTTATAATTAATGATTTCATGGAAGGTAAGGTATTATATTATGAAAAGTTTATATCAACAATACTTGAGGGACTTTTATATGAAGCAATATAAATATTTAGACACTTACCATAATTCATATCTGAGTCAAAATGTCAATATGTTAGAAAATATTAATAATTTTGGATTTGTAAGACTTAGCATAATAAATGAGGTAACCAAAGAACCTATATCTTATGCAACAATAACATTTTATGTAACAGAAGGCGAAGATAGAGATATTCCAATTATGCACTTGGTAACAACAATAAACCCGGTAAGAATTGAATTGCCTATGGCGCATGAATTAGGAACAAAAATAGTAGGACCGGAATATAATTTTTCAACTTATAATATAAGCATAGATGTTTTCGGATACTTTACAAGAATTATATATAATGTTCGTTTGTTTCCGAATACAACAACAGACTTTATAATTGAAATGGTTCCAATTACACAGGTTAGAGAGCAACCTCTTATAGAAGAACGGATAGAACTCCCTCCCCATCTAAGAGATAGATAGTTATCAAACAATAACCATGCAATATTGGATAGACCTTTAGGTTTTACAAAACGTTTGGGTCTTTTTTTATAGTTCTATTGGAATTATTATGATATAATTGATACAATTGATTATTCAAAATAAGTAAAATAGTGAGCTTAATATGAAAGATATTTTAAACATAAGTGCCATGTATTTCAGTCCAACTGGTACCACAGAAAAAATAGTTAAAGGTATTGCAAATAATTTAATGATTAAATTTAATTGTTCGGATATTAACTATATAAATTTTAATAGACCTGAAACAAGACAGATGAAACAATCATTTTCAAAAGATGATTTAGTTGTTTTTGGTGTACCTGTTATAGCAGGAAGGGTACCAAATGTACTTTTGAAATATTTACAAACTATTATCGGAAATAATTCATTAACAGTAGCAATAGTTGTTTATGGTAATAGAGATTACGATGATGCTTTGATAGAATTAAAGGATATACTTGATACAAACGGATTTAAAGTTATTGCAGGTGGTGCTTTTATTGGAGAACATTCATTTTCTAAAATTCTTGCTAAAAACAGACCTGATGATAAGGACATGTCAGTAGTTAATGATTTTACAAAACAAATATATGATAAAATAACAAATGGAAACTTTGATACTGCTAAAATAAAAGGAAATATTCCTTATAGAGATTATTATAAACCGAAAGATAAAGAAGGTAATCCTGTAGATTTTAGAAAAATTGTTCCAAAGACAAATGTAAACTGCATTAACTGTAAGGTATGTACAGAAGTTTGTCCGGTGGGAAGTATTGATTATAATGATGTATCTAAATTAAACGGAATATGTATTAAATGTTGTGCATGTATTAAAAAGTGCCCAGTTGATGCTAAATACTTTGATGATGTGAATTATTTGAATCATAAACATGAATTAGAAGTAGAATTTACAAAAAGAAAAGAACCTGAAATATTTTTATAAACAAGAAAATAAAGCACCTTATAGACATCAAATCCATAAGGTGTTTTAATATGAAAACAAAATCTCATTTAATCTTATTTTTAAATTCTTTAATGTCTTTACTTGAAGGATTAGTATATTTAAAATTTCCTGCCTTGCTTTCAAGTGCGCTTGGTTTTCTTGGGTAAGTGTTCGGATATAATTTGTTCGAGTCGTTAGTTATACCATTACATGCGCCATCAAACTTATCCATATCATTGCCTTTTCCGGTGTTGCTTTTCCTTCCATTACCTTTGCTCATGTTAATTCCTCCTTGCATAATAGTCCGATTATTTTTTCCATTTAGTTTATGATTTATTCACGGGTGGTTTAAGTAGGGTTAATGGGCTCACTACTTGGCGAGTGATTAATATGAATAAAAGAGGTTTAAAAATTATGAATTTTCTTGTATAATGAAGTAATAAAATATTTATGGGGGAAATTATGATAGAAACCATTAATTTATATTTAGTCGAAGCTAAAGAAGAAGATATAAAAGATATAATGGATATGGAAACTCATGAGGAAAATAGAAATTTTATATGGCAGGGCACATATGAACAGCATTTGGATGAAATTTTGGACAAAAATTGTTTGTTGTTGATATTTAAAAGAAAAGAAGATAATTTAACGATTGGTTTTGCTCTTAATTATTTAGATTTCAAGTCTGAAAAATTTGAACTTAGAAGAATTGCTGTAACTGTTAAAGGAAAAGGATATGGGAAAGAAGTACTTAATGCATTGATAAAATACACTTTTGAAGATTTGAATTTCAATAAATTTTGGCTTGATGTATATCCGGATAATGTTGTAGGCATTAGACTTTATGAAAGTGTTGGCATGTATTGTGAAGGAATACTGAGAGAAAATTATAAATCAGAAAGAGGGTATTTAGACCAGAAAATATATTCTATTCTTAAAAGTGAATACTATAAGATGCATTAAACGGAAATATTTATATAACCATGAATAAAAAGGAAACTCAATGTCTATAATAGTATAGATAGGAGGTTTTTCCATGAGCAGCATATCAATTAAAGACGTAAAAGGTTTATTGGATTTTTTAAAAGTACATAAAAACATTGATGAAAAAGATAGTTTATATATTAGCTTAGAAAATGCTAAAAAAGAATGGGAAGAAGCTAAAAATATATTTGAAAATGTAAGTGAGCCGGATTTAGTGGATTATGCTATATATAATATAGAAGCTGCAGAAAAAAAATATATTTATTTGCTTCGAAAAATAAAAAGTGAAGGTACCAGCTAATATTTAAGGGTGTAAACAATAGTTTACACCCTTAAAAACGAACTTTTTGGCAATCTAATTATTAGTACTTTGTAATTTATATTAACTCTTGCTCCAAGCTGTCAAATATTTCTGAATTAAAGAAATCTTGTAATGTTATATCCAAGCCGTCACATATTTTTTTTATAAGAACAATTCCAATATCTTTTCTATCTATATCAAAAACGCTGTAGACTGTTGATGGAGTTATGCCAGATAAATTTGCAAGCTTGTTGACCGCTATTCCTCTATCGTCGCAAATTTCATTAATTCTCTTTAAAACTGCTTCTTTTACATTCATTATAACACCTACTTATAAAAAATTAAACTGTAAACTTATTTTATCACACAGTCGCTGTGACGTATACGCATAAACGTATATTTTCATAAATTTCCAAATTTATTAATAAAACGATACAAATTGTGCGATAATTCGGCGCAAAGTGAATAAGTATAAATTTGTTTTGCCAATCGTTTTCATATGAAATAATTACATTTGCATTAATTTTATTCACATGATAAACTAATTCAAAGTAAAATTTAATATTGGAGCAATTTTATGAATACAAAGGAAAAACTTTATGAATTAGATTACATGAGATTCATAGCATGTTTTGCTGTAATGATAGTTCATATAACCGCAACGGGTGTTGAAGGATATATACATGGAAGTTTTCCACATATAGTTACCCTAATAATAAATAGAAGTTTTAAATTTACAACTCCTATTTTTATTTTCCTCAGCGGTGTGACAAGCTTCTATAGCTATAGAAGCAAGGAATTTAAATATTTTGAATTTATTAAGAAACGTCTTGCTAATGTTCTGATAGCTTATTTAGTATGGTGTGCTATTTATTATTATGTTTATATAAAACTGGGATATTATGTTTATAGTGTCAGTGATTTAATAGATAGAATTATATATGGAAAAATGTCTTACCACTTATATTTTGTTATAATTATTACGCAAATGTATATTTTTGGACCGATTTTTTATAGAATACTCAAAAAATCTGATAAAAAAATACCAATATTGGTTGTTGCAGCAATATTTACTGCTTTGTGTGCGGAGTATATTAGGTTTGAATATTCAGATAGATTATTCTTAAAATATATATTCTTCTACATGCTTGGTATATATTTAACATTAGAATATGACAAATTCACTTCTTATTTAAATAAGCATAAATGGATGTTTATTATAGGATATATTGTAGTTGGTTTAACGTATACGGCAGTATCTTATATGGATATGACAATATATATATATGTTTGGTTCATCTTCTCATTATCATCAGTATTTTTTGTTTACATTATTGGTTTGCTGATGAAAGATGCTTTCAAAAAATATTATGGTTTTATTAAGTTATTTGGACAAAGTTCATATTATATTTATTTGATGCATCCGTTGATTTTGACTTTAATGATAAGGTACACAACATTGAATGGGATTTTATCCATAACGAAAAACTTGATTATATACACAGTAACCGTTATACCAATAACAGTAGTTAGTTGTTTAAGTTTTACTGCTGTGAAGAATTACTTTAAGAAAAAGAAAAAAGAAGCAAAAGTTGCTGTTGCTTCCGAAAATTAAGAAAAATCATCCTAATTTCAGGATGATTTTTAGATTGATCATATTCTTCTATTTAATTGTTAGTTGAATTTTCATATTCTCTCATAGCAAGTATTGTTTTTTGAAACAAATCGTCCAATTCCCATCCAAGCATTTCTGCGCCTTGCTGAATTGTATCTCTTGAACATCCGGCAGCAAAGCTTGGAGTTTTAAATTTCTTTTTAAGTGATTTAATTTCTAAATCAGATACACTCTTTGATGGTCTCATTAAAGCAACAGCTCCGATTAAGCCGGTTAACTCGTCAACAGCAAATAGTACTTTTTCCATTACATGCTCAGGTTTTTGTGTAGCTTTTGTTAAACCATAGCCATGACTTGCAATAGCATTAATCATTCTTTCATCGAAGCCTTTTTCTTTTAGTATTTCTTGAACTTTAACACAATGATCGTCAGGATACATTTCAAAATCTAAATCATGTAAAAGACCTACTAAACCCCAAAATTCTGCTTCGTGTTCGTAACCTAACTGTTTGGCAAAATATTCCATTACAAAACTTACAGTATCAGCATGTTTTAAATGAAATTCTTCTTTGTTATATTCCTTTAATAATTCCCATGCTTCTTCTTTTGTGATATTCAATTAAATCCCTTCCTTCGTATGTTTTATATAATATTTTACTCCATTTAGTTTAGTATGTCTATATACTTTCATCCAATTATTAAATTGACAATTAATTATCATAATGTTAAAATTATATCAGTCAACAAAAATTTATAACGCATATTTATACATAGTGACTTGGAGTTAAATTTAACATTTTTTATAAAAAGTAGAACAAATAGGGAATTTTTGTCCTTTAAGAAAAAAATTTTATGAAATTTTACAATTATGATTGATTTTTTACAAACAATATGATAATATCTCAAGGAAGGGTAAAGCGATGAAAAATTTAGGTAGAGTACAATCTATCGACAGATCAGTAGCTATAATCGAATGCTTTTCAAAAAGTAGGCGTGAACTGAAACTTTCTGAAATAACCAATATGGTTGGTTTAAACAAAAGCACGGTACATGGAATACTTAATACCCTAAAGTATCACGGTTTTATAAGCCAAGATGAAACTACACAAAAATATAGGCTGGGCATACGATTCATAGAGTACGGAGACATAGTTGTAGATTCAATGGACGTTAGAAATATTGCTTATCCTTTAATAAATTGTATTTGCGAACAAATTGATGAAACAGTTCATATAGCAATGCTTGATGACAGGGAAATTGTTTATATCGAAAAGAAAGAATGCAATAATTCCATAAAAATTTCCACTAAAATTGGTATTAGATTTCCGGCATATATTACTGCAGATGGGAGAGTAATATTAAGCTATTTGGATGAAGATAAAGTTGATAAATATTTACCATCACATATAGACGAGTCGGACAAGCATAAGATAAAAAGCAAGTTGACAGAAATAAAAGATCAGGGCTATGCAATAGACTATGAAGAAACATCAAAAGGAATAATATGTATTGCTGCACCTATTTTTGATTATAAAGGATATGTTCGATACAGTTTAAGTGTAACGGCACCTACAGTGAGAATGACAGAAAAAAAAATTAAAGAATGTATGGTTATTATTAAAGAAGCTGCTAATAATATATCATATAGCATAGGATATAAAGGATAGCATAGTATATCCTTTAAAAAATGGCATTTATCTGAACACCATTCAGTATTGCTGAACGACTTGTTTTTTAAAGTTAAAAAATGGTATTGACAGGTATGAAACTATTTGTTAATATCTTATCTTGTTACAAGAGTTATAATCAGCTTATAGCTGTTTATATATAAAATTTATACTTAAACCCCAATGGAGGAAGACAAGAAAATGAAAAAATTATTAGCGTTAATATTGGTTCTATCAATTGCATTATTTGCTTTTGTTGGATGTGCTAAAGAACAACCAGCACCAGCTCCAGCTCCTGCACCATCAGAAGAACCAAAAGAAGAACCAAAAAATGAAGAACCAGTTGCAGAAGGCGCAGTTAAAACTGGTTTAGCAGTTGTAACATCATTAGGAAAATCAAAAGATGCTACTGCAGACGCAGAAGGCGTTTCTCAATCAGATTCAGTAGTTGTTGCTGTTACAGTTGACAATGAAGGTAAAATAGTTAAAGCTGTTATCGATACAGCTCAAACTAAAATCAACTTCTCAAATGAAGGTAAAGTTACAACTGATTTAGCAAGCGTATTTGCACCAAAACAAGAACTTAAAGAAGAATATGGAATGGCTAAGGCTTCTTCATTAGGCAAAGAATGGTACGAACAAGCTAATGCGTTAGCTGATTACTTCGTAGGAAAAACTGTTGAAGAAATAAAAGCTATACCAACAACTGATACAGGTGTACCAACTGATGCAGACTTAGTTTCTTCAGTAACTATCAAAATAGACGGTTATAAAGAAGCTGTAGAAAAAGCTGTTGCAAATGCACAAGATTTAGGTGCAAGCGCAGAAGATACATTAGGCTTAGGAATTGTTACTACAATAGCTAAATCTAAAGATGCTACAGCAGATGCAGAAGGTCAAGCACAAGCTTACTCAATTTACACTGTAACTACTTTTGATGCAGAAGGAAAAATCACAAGCAACATAATCGATGCTTCTCAAGCTACATCAAAATTTGATGCTACAGGTAAAATTACATCTGACATAACAGCACCTGTTAAAACAAAAGTTGAATTAGGTGATGAATATGGAATGAAAAAAGCATCTCAAATAGGTAAAGAATGGTTTGAACAAGCAGCTGCATTCTCTGAATATGTAGCTGGAAAAACAGTAGAAGAAGTTAAAGCTTTCGCAACTGATGAAACTGGTCATAACACAGAAGCTGATTTAGTTTCTTCTGTAACAGTAGGAATTGATGAATTCAAAACTGTAATAGAAAAAGCTTTCAATACAGCGAAATAATTTAAATAGTAACTAAGCTCTAATGATTAATCATTAGAGCTTTTTTTTGTTGACTCTTTCATGTATCTATAATAAAATTGCATATACACTCATATAGTGAATAATGACAAAACTAATTAAGTAGGAAGAAATGAAAAAGGATGGCTTATCTGATTTAAAAACAATAAAGCCTTTTATGAAGGGCTATAGATATTTAATATTAATTTCTGCAGTTGCAACAATTATAAAGGTTGCAGCAAGCTTTGCTATGCCGCAAATTATAAGGTTTACAGTCGATTCCGTTATAGACAATGTACCTTTTTCTTTTAATAAAACAATTATGTATCTTATTGAGTTTTTTGGTGGAAGAGAAGGTATTAGACAGAATTTGTGGATTAGCGCTTTTGTTATATTATTGTTAGCCGCTATTACCTCTGTAAGTGATTTTATTGGGAGATACACCGTTGCAAAAGGAACAGAAGGAATAATTAAAAACATAAGAAACAATTTATTTAATCATATTCAAAAATTGCCTTACAGTTGGCACATAAAAAATCAAACAGGAGATATTATACAAAGGTCTACTTCAGATGTAGATGTTGTAAGAAATTTTATTAGTACACAATTGTCTGAAATGTTCAGAACAGTTATGCTTGTTATTATATCCTTGATTTTGATGTTTTCCATGAATGTGAAACTAACATTGATAGTATTGATTTTTATACCAATAGTAGTTTTATATTCTGCTATATTTTACGGGATATTGTCAAAGAAATTTTTAATTGCCGATGAAGCAGAGGGTGAGCTTTTTACAGTAACACAGGAAAATTTAACAGGAGTTAGAGTAGTAAGAGCATTTGGCAGGGAAAAATATGAAATTGATAAATTTGAAGAAAAAAACAATAAATTTTCAGAACTTTGGGTTAAGCTTGGGTATCAATTAGGATATTATTGGGGAATTGGAGACTTTGTAACAGGAAGCTTAGTTATGACAATTGTAGTTGCCGGTACCATGTTTTCTGTTGATGGACTTATAACTTTAGGAGAATTTATGGCTTTTGTTTCTTATACTATTATGATTGCATGGCCATTAAGAAGCTTTGGAAGAATTCTTGGGGAATTAAGCAAAACAAAGGTTTCGTTAAAAAGGATATGCGAAATATTAAACGAGCAAGAAGAAATTGATAGTCCTAATTCTATAACTCCTGATATGAATAAAGATATTGAATTTAAAAATGTTACATTTAAATATGAAGGAAATGCACAAATACTTAATAATTTGAGCTTTAAAATAAAGGCAGGAAGTACGTTTGCCATTTTGGGCGGTACAGGTTCAGGAAAATCAACATTGATGCATCTGCTTAATCGTCTTTATGACCTACCTGATGATTGTGGTAGTATTACTATTGGGGATGTGGATATAAGACATATTAAAAGAGATTATTTGAGAAAGAACATAGGAATGGTATTGCAGGAACCATTCTTGTTTTCAAAAAGTATTAGGGAAAATATAAGCATTGTTAATTCTAA
>JAEZGU010000273.1 GCA_023416855.1 Bacillota bacterium | reverse complement strand
GAGTAGCAACAAGAGGTATGGCCAACAGTAGAATGAAGCAGCTGGAAAAAATGGATGTTTTAGAAAAGCCAAGAGATAAACCAAAACCTACATTTAGATTTAAGGAAACAAAGGCGCCAAGCAGATTCTTAATTGATGCAAAAGACTTAGTAATAGGGTATGATCATCCATTAACTGCTCCTATGAACTTTCAAGTAGAAAGAAATAAAAAAATAGCATTAACAGGTGTAAATGGTCTTGGTAAATCAACATTACTAAAAACTTTATTAGGTATATTGCCACCTATAAGTGGAAGTGTATCATTTGGTGAAAATGTAGTTTACGGTTATTTTGAACAAGAAGATTCAAAGGATAATTCTAATACTGCATTAAATGAGGTGTGGAATGAGTATCCTTCTCTAACAAATCATGAGGTAAGATTGGAATTAGCACGTTGTGGCTTAACAAATGACAATATAACAAGCATGATGAAGGTTCTTTCTGGGGGAGAAAACGCAAAAGTAAGATTGTGTAAATTGCTACTAAAAGAGTTAAATTTTTTAGTTCTTGACGAGCCTACTAATCATTTAGATCCTGAAGCTAAGGATGAGTTAGAAAAAGCATTAAGAGAATTCAAAGGTACAATTTTATTAGTAAGCCATGAACCATATTTTTATGAGAGTTTCATAACAGATGTGTGGAATATAGAAAACTTTACGACAAAGATAGTATAAAACCAAAATTGGGGACGGTTCTGTATGATTGAAAATCAATCAAGAAGAACCGTCCCCAATTTTGGTTAATTGTAAATTATCGCAACATCAATTATTCCGTCGAAATTACCATAGAGGTCATAAAGTTGTACTGTAGAGCCTGATTTCAAATCGGATTTAGAACCTAATTTAAAACCAATAACATTTCCTGTTTTATCAGTTGTACATAAATAAACTGTTATATTATCAGTATATTCCATATAGGTTATACTGTCTATTTGCAATTGCGTAGAATAAACTTGAGTTATTTTTACTTTTTCTGTTTCTGGTGTAATTCTTTCTATACTTGTTATTACACCATTCACAATATCAGCTTTCACATAGTAATTTAACAAGGAATTAGCTGTCTTTCCTGCTGTTGAAGAATTAGAAACAGAAAATACATTGCTATTGTTATAAAACTGCACGTGGCTTGTTGTGTCATCAATTTTAGTTATTCCTTTGATCATACTGTTTATTTTACCGCTGTATGATTGAGGTGTTTCAGGAGTTACTGTTACTTCATTAGCAGGTTTTATTCCTTTTGATAAATACAGTGCATCCACATGTCCTTGGTATCCAACAACTGCCTTTCCTTCCAAGTAAGTATCTAATTGGTTTGGGTTAAGCAATTGATATTTTCCGTTTGATTCATAAACAATGAATGTATCTGAGGATATTTTAAATCCATTAGATAATGTTCTATCCTGTTCATTATAGCTAAAAGCAATATAATGCGGAGAAGGGACAAAATCAATAATTTTTATTGGTCCGCTTACTGTAGCATCAAATTTAACAAAGTCATTTTTCTTTAAGAATGTTTGTTTTAATAAATCTGAGCCAGATTCAACAACATTTACTACGTTTGAATTATCAGCAAGAGAATACGTTCTAAGATTACCGTTTTTATCAAATATTCTTGCTTGTGCATTGTAATTTTTACTGTTTGTTGAACTTAAAACAATGCCGAATGTTGTTGGTTTCTTTCCAAAACTTAATATATTAATCTGTATAATATTGTTATTTTTATCAAGTATTAGTTTAACTTTATCATTGACGTATGGTTTTTCTGTAGTGATGAATTTTTCACTTGTTGCATAGCTTATGTTGTTCACTGTAATGAATGTTCTGTTATTTTTTGTTTGAATATTAGTAATAGTTCCAACTGTTTGTTTTCTTAAAACAATTAAAGTAAGAGCAGTTACTCTATTTGAGTCTTTAGTTTCATAAAAATAAACAACGTCATTTTCTTTTATATCATTTAATGATTGTGCATCACCATAAATATGGAGCTTATTGAAGTTAATTTCATTATTGTTTTTAACAGGAAGGTTCTTACCTGCAAACAATTTGCTGTCTTCTTTATACAAATCATCTCTATCAACAACAATAATATCAGTTTCCTTATAAGCTATAATACCTATTACTTCGCCGTTAAAAGTATCATCTTCATAAACAACTTTAATACGGCTGTCGTTTAAATCGCTAAAGTTTCCTTTTTCACCGTTAACAATGATAGGAACATTAGGAAGTTGAAAAGCTCTTACATTGCCATAATCATCAGTAACAAAAATTACTCTATTTGAAAGCAGGCTTGTAACTTTGCCTGAGAATTGATTGTAACGAGGGTTTGTTACATATACTGCATTCCCCTTATTGTCATAGTATATATCCCATTTATTAAATAAGTAATCAGTAAAATCAAAGCTTTCAACTTTTAAATCTGAAACACTAACATCTCTAATTTCCATTTTTCCTAATAATGATAAAAGAGGTTTATTAGTAATTGTAATCTTGTTATTATCCTTTACATTAACTATGTTTAAATTTAAAGCATTGTATATCATTATGGAAACATCTCTTCTTGATGCAAACTCCTTAGTAGTATCAATGTTTTGGAATAAATTTAATTCCAATGCTTTTTCATAATAATTTTTTGGCCAGTTTCCTCCTAAAGACTCATCTGTATAACCTAATAATCTGATTACCATAGTGTATGCTTCTTCAAATTTAATTAAATTGTCAGGACCATATAATTTAGGTGAAATACCTTTAACTATATTTAAAACATTGGCAAGTTCAACATAGTTTTCAGCCCAATGTCCGGTCATATCTTCATAGACGGAAGTCATATTTTTAGAATATTCAAACCAACCAGCTGCAACAGTGACTATTTTAGCCATTTCTGCCCGCGTAACATTATTATCAGGCTTAAAGCTACCATCAGGATATCCTTCCATAATCTTATAGCTTGATAATAATCCCACTGCTTCCTGCAAGCTGCTATCCTTATTTATGTCAGGAAAGCTCTTGGCATAAGCAGTGTTTAGCGTGGTTAGGGTTATTATTAAAATTATTATAAATAATGTTTTTCTCATATTGGTCACCCTATCAAATAAAAAATACTATATAATTAGCATATATTACATACATTATATAATATATCCACATATATAGTATTACATTAAAATTACAATGAAAAAAATTTCCCTTGATAGCTGTTTCTAAATTTTAGCTCTTTATCAATGTCTGATAGTACTTTTAACTTGTCTAAAGTCCATAGAGGTTCAATTAAATCTGATTTTTTACCATCACCAGTAAGTCTGTGTATTACAGTAGATGGATTTAAAAGCTCCAAGCTATCGCAAACAATATTAACATACTCGTCTCTTGTTAAAATTTTAAAATTATTACTATTATATAATTCTGCTAAATCTGTATTTTTTAATATATGAAGCATATGAAGCTTAATGCCCCAGATATCTTTATTAGAAATGTATTTTATTGTATCTAAGTATTGTTGTTTACTCTCTGTGGGAAGCCCAACAATTAAATGAATAACCATATTTATATTATTACATTTTAACATTTCATATGCTTCTTCAAATTGCTTTAAATCATATCCTCTACGAATAAAGTTAGCAGTTTTTTCATGAATTGATTGAAGTCCTATTTCTACCCACAAAAAGGTTCTATTATTTAATTCGCTTAGTAGTTTTACAATCTGTTCACTTATACAGTCAGGTCTTGTTGCTATGGCAAGACCTTTTATATTTTCACAACTGAGTGCTTCATTAAATTTTTTACGTAAGTTTTCAACAGAGTCATATGTATTTGTATAGCTTTGAAAATATGCTATGTAGGTATTGCTTTTCCACTTTTTAGACATTATTAATTTTTGCTCATTTATTTGGTCGGTTATTGATTTACTTCTATCGGAGTTAAAATCTCCAGAACCCTTTTCGCTGCAAAAAACACAGCCTTTATTACCTATAGTTCCATCTCTATTAGGACAAGTAAATCCTCCATCAATAGATAACTTTATGGTTTTTTCGCCAAAAATTTTTTTCATTTCATAATCTAATGTATGATATCTTTTATCATTCCACATGTATATATCACCGTTTTTCTTCAAGTTATGCACAGCTTAGCTAAATTGTTAAAAATAGTTATACACAAATTTTATGCTTTTTTAGTCACTTGTCAACAGTTTTATCCACAAATGTGTTTAATTTGCTTTTTTCTTTGAGTTTATAGCTTATAAAAGCATCTATAAATTGCTTTATTAAAGCTGCAATAGGAGTTGCTAAAAACAAACCTACAGGACCAAATAATCCTCCCCCAATTATTATGGAAATAATAACTAAAATAGGTTTAATAGAAAGCTTACTGCTTAAAACGTGAGGGTCAATTATTAAGTTATCAATTTGTTGAACAATTAAAATGTATATTAACATTAAAAATCCTTTATTTGGATTATACAGGATATTAATTAGCAATATAGGTATTCCACCAACAATTGTTCCAAAGTAAGGAATTATGTTTGTAATCCCTATTAAAAGCCCATCAATTACGGGATAAGGATTTTTGATAATATATTTAGAACCTATAAAAATTAAAAATCCTGTGATAATAGAAGCAATTATTTTACCTGTTATATAGCTTGAAACATTGTCATATAAGTTGTGGATAGTTTTAAAGATTTCAATAGTTACATTTTTCCCCAATATTGTATAGAACAGTTTATATAGCCATTTTTCAATTTTTTCTTTGTCATATAAAATATATATTGAAATAATAACAGCTAAGAGTAAGTTTCCTACTGCTGCAAAAATATTTATAACTTTCTCTACAGCAAAATTTAAAAATGCTGACATAATAGATGAGAACTTATAGGTTATTTCTACAAGATAATTTTTTAAAATTGAATTTATATCACCAAATTTAGACAAATAGTTATCTGCTTTATAAAATAAAATTGGAATATCCTTCATTAAATGTTTTATGCTTTTTGTCATGTTAGGAGTAATTATTGTAACAATAATAGCAATTATTAATAAAATAAACAAAAAAGTCAAAAAAATAGCTAAATAACGATTATTAATTTTCAATCTTTTTTGAATGAATATTAGAACTGGATTTAATAAGGTTGCAATAATAATTCCCATAAAAATAGGAAGACACACATTTATAATAATTATGAGTCCATTTTCTAAATATACAAATCTAAAAATTGAAATATAAAGTATAAATACAGGTAATAACACAATATATTTTTTCAAATAATCACCCTCAAACATGCTTATTAATTAATATTAAAAAATTTAAATTATATGAATAAATAACTAAAAATTGTAAATAACTATATTACAGATAATACTTTTTTTATCTTCTTCCAAATCATATAAACATCCCGTGGTTTTAAGTGAATCACGGGATGTTTGTATTTGTGAGCGATATAAATTTATCATAAGTTGACGCTAATATATATCTGATATATAATTATTCAACAATATGGCGAAAAAGGGACACACGAATGTATGGAATGACCTTTGTATCATCGGTGGAGCAAATGTTTAGGAGGATAATATGAAAAAGGTATTTTTGGGTAATACAGGAATGGAGGTATCTGTTTTAGGTCTTGGTGGTATTCCCATTCAAAGAGTAAGTCAAGATGAAGCAACAAAAATTATAATAGAATGTAAAAATAGAGGAATAAATTTTATTGATACAGCACAAGGATACACAATTAGTGAACAATATATTGGAAATGCTTTAAAAGAAGCAGGAAGAGACAATTTTTACATAGCAACTAAAGCAATGAGCTATGATTATGATTCTATGAAAGCTTCAATAGAAAACAGTTTAAAGTCTATGAAATTAGATTATATTGATTTATATCAATTACATAATGTAAGTAATATGGAGCAACTTAATAAAGCCTTTTCAGAAAATGGGGCTATAAAAGCATTATTAGAAGCTAAAGAGAAGGGTATAATAAAACATATTGGTATAACAGGGCATATAAAAGAAATATTGTTGAAGGCAATAGATAACATTTATATAGAAACAATACAATTTCCTTTTAATCCAGTTGAATCTCAAGGTACTGAATTGTTTGAGAAAGCTTTAGCAAAGGGGTTAGGAACAATTGCGATGAAACCAATGGCAGGCGGAGCATTTACAAAACAGAAACTGTCTTTGAAATATATTGCTAACAGTAATTTAATATCTGTAGCGATACCGGGAATGGATTCAATTGAGCAGGTATCAGAAAATGCTTCTGCAATTGAAAATTTAGAACCGTTGACACACGAGGAATTAGAAGAAATACAAAATGAAGTAAAAGAACTTGGTAATAATTTCTGCAGGAGATGCGGTTATTGCAAACCTTGCCCGGAGGGTATAGATATACCAGGTGTATTCATTTACGAAGGATACGTAACGAGATATAATTTGCCTGAGTATGGAAAGTCAAAATATGATGCATTGCAATATAAGGCAACAGCTTGTGTAAGATGCAGGAAATGTGAAAGAAAGTGTCCTTATGGTTTACCAATTGTTGACAAATTAAAACAAGCTGTGGAAACTTTTAAAAACATATAGATTTTAAGGAGATAAATATGCGTGATTATGGTGCTTTTGATATTTTAGGACCAATAATGATTGGACCTTCAAGCTCACATACAGCAGGTGCTGCAAGGTTGGCTAAAGTTGCAAGCATTATAGCAGGAGAAAAAATTGTAAAGGTTGAATTTTTGCTTCATGGTTCGTTTGCTCAAACATATAAAGGACACGGAACAGATAAGGCATTAGCTGCCGGAATTTTAAACATGGATCCGTGGGATGAAAATTTAAAAAATTCATTTACAATTGCAGAAGAAAAAGGAATAGAGTTAATATTTACAGAAGCAGACTTAGGAGATGTTCATCCGAATACTGTTAAATTTGTTATTACTAAAGATGATGGACGAACAACTGAAGTAACAGGTTCATCAATCGGTGGAGGCAACATAATAGTAATTAATATAGATGATCAAGTTGTGGAATTTACAGGCGAACGACCTACAATAATTACAAGGCATAGAGATTTGCCCGGAATTATATCCAAAATATCTTCGATTTTGTATGAAGAAAATATAAACATAGCCAACATGAGAGTTTTTAGAAGTCAAAAAGGAAAAATGCAAACAATGGCATTGGAAACAGATAGCATAATCACCGAAAGTTTAATGGATAAAATTAAAGGTTTACAAGAAATAGAAAATGTTAAGTTTATAAACCCGCTTATAGAAGGAGGCAACTAATGTTTGTTTCAACGGGAATTGAATTAATAGAAGTGTGCAATAATGAAAAC
>JAEZGU010000227.1 GCA_023416855.1 Bacillota bacterium | reverse complement strand
AAATATATGAAAATTTTTGCTATAGCCGATTTGCATTTTGACAGCAAAAAAGAAAAACCTATGAATATATTCGGCGACAATTGGATTAATCATGAAGAAAAAATAATAGAAAATTGGAAAGAACAAGTTGAAGAACATGATCTTGTTTTAATTCCTGGAGATATATCATGGGCTGCAAAGCTTGGTGAAGCTATAGATGATTTGCAGAAAATAGATGCACTGCCAGGAACAAAAATAGTAGGTAAGGGAAACCATGATTACTGGTGGTCCACATCAAATAAATTAGAAAATCTCGGATTTGAAACTATTAAGTTTTTAAAAAACAACAGCTACGAATTTGATGGTGTCGTTGTTTGCGGAACAAGAGGATGGGACACAATGGAGGAGCATACTAAGGAAGCCTCTAATGAAAGAATATATTTAAGAGAAATGAACAGGTTGAAAATTTCCCTTGAATCTGCTGCGAAAAGCAAGAATATAAAAATCATCATGCTTCACTACCCACCCTTTGACTCAGATGGACTTCCAAATGAATTTTTTAAAATTTTAAAAGAACATGAAGCTGATGTTTGTATTTACGGCCATCTACACGGAGACGAAGGTCATAAGAACGTAAGAGAAGGAATGATTGAAGAAATTTCAGTTCACTGTGTGTCGAGCGACTACATGGATTTTAAATTAAAGAGAATAATGTAAACAGATACAGCAGATACTAGCAGTATCTGTTTCTGTTTTATTTTGTAAATTACAATAAAATAAACTGTATATGAAATGTGTACAATCTATTTAATTGGCTCTTGACATACAAACATATATGAAGTATGATTTATTTTAAGAGAAACGTTTGATATTTACTAAAGGAAGGTGAGCTATATGGCAAAGATGGATGCTCTTGTAAAAAAATACAGTAAGCCTGGGTTATGGCTGGAACAAGTGGAAATGCCAGTTCCTGAAGAGGGAGAGGTACTTGTAAAGATACATAAAACTTCAATATGCGGTACTGATGTGCACATTTATGTTTGGAATCAATGGGCACAGGATACTATTCCAGTGCCAATGACCATCGGACATGAATTTGTCGGAGAAATAGTTGAATTAGGTAAAGGTGTAAAGGATTTGCATGTTGGAGATTTGGTTTCAGGAGAAGGACATATTGTTTGTGGTAAATGCAGAAACTGCCTGGCTGGCAGAAGGCACCTATGTAAGGACACTAAGGGTGTTGGTGTGAATAGAACGGGCATATTTTCAGAGTATGTGGCATTGCCAGCATCAAATATTTGGCTTTGTGATAAGTCATTACCTGAAGAACTGTACAGCATATTTGATCCATTTGGCAATGCAGCACACACAGCACTTTCCTTTGATGTACTTGGAGAAGATGTTCTTATAACTGGAGCTGGCCCAATAGGAATTATGGCTGCAGCAATTGCTAAGTTTGCAGGAGCAAGATTTATTGTTTTAACTGATGTTAATGAGAACAGACTAGAGCTTGCAAAAAAAATGGGAGACTTTACAACAGTTAATACAAGAAAAGAAAATTTGGACGATGTAATGAAAGATCTTGGCATGAAGGAAGGCTTTGATGTTGGAATGGAAATGTCAGGCAATGAAATTGCACTTAATCAAATGGTTGATCATATGACACACGGCGGAAAAATTGCAATGCTTGGTCTTCAGGAATCTAAAACTGCTATTGATTGGAATAAGGTTGTTTTTAACGGCCTTCAGATTAAAGGAATATACGGAAGAGAAATGTTTGAAACCTGGTACAAAATGCAAGCTATGATTAGGGCAGGTCTTGATATATCGCCAATAATAACACACAGATATCATTATACTGAATTTGAAAAGGGCTTTGATGCTATGATTAGTGGTAAATCTGGAAAGGTTGTTTTAGATTGGACTGAGAAAAAATAATTATAAATAAGGAGGTTTATATGTACACAGAGAACCAAAAATATTATTCTGATATTTTAAAAGATATTAAGGAAAGCGGGCTTTGGAAGGAAGAGCGAGTAATAACAACCCCTCAAAGGAGCAGAATTAATACAACTAAGGTTGACAATGTTTTAAATATGTGTGCTAACAATTATTTAGGTCTCGCAGACAACAAGGAAGTGATTGAAGCAGCAAAGTCAGCTTATGACACATGGGGATATGGACTTTCATCTGTTAGATTTATTTGCGGTACACAAGGAATTCATAAACAACTGGAGCAAAAGCTAACTGAATTTTTAGGCACAGAGGACACAATTTTATATTCTTCTGCATTTGATGCTAATGGTGGATTGTTTGAAACAATTACTACTGAAAATGATGCAATAATAAGTGATGAGCTAAACCACGCAAGCATAATTGACGGAATTAGACTTGCTAAGGCTAAAAAATACAGATATAAGAACAATGACATGGCTTCATTGGAGGAACAGCTTATACAAGCAGATAAAGATGGTGCAAAAATAAAAATAATTGCAACTGATGGTGTATTTTCCATGGATGGAATTATAGCTAACTTAAAGGGAATTTGTGACCTTGCAGATAAGTACAACGCACTTGTAATGGTTGACGATAGTCACGCAGTAGGATTTGTGGGCAAGACAGGAAGAGGCACTCATGAATACAGAGGTGTAATGGGAAGAGTAGATATTATTACTGGAACACTTGGTAAGGCATTAGGCGGTGCAAGCGGCGGATACACCTCTA
>JAEZGU010000129.1 GCA_023416855.1 Bacillota bacterium | reverse complement strand
TAGTGGTTCTATGCTTGGAGATATACTCATTAATAAAGGTTATGTATCAGATAAAGTTATGTTGGAATTATTGTCAGACCAATTAAATTTAGAAATAGTTAATTTAGATAATTATAATATAAATATTGAAGCCACAAAATTAATTTCTGAAAATTTAGCAAAAAGAATTAATGTTATACCATTGGAAATAACAGACGATAAAATTCTTGTTGCAATGAGCGAACCAATAAGTATATTTGATATAGAAGATATTGAAATGGAATCAGGAAAAAAGGTGGAGCTTTTATTAGCTGAAAAAGCTAAAATTAATTATGCCATAGAAAAATACATGGGTAGAAGGAGCGCAGAAATAGCAGTAGAAGATTTCAAAAAAGAGAATTCTGTAGCAGCGACAATCGATGAAGAAACGGAAATAAAGATCAGTAACTCACCTGTTGTACGTTTAATCAATTCATTGGTTAGACAAGCCCTAAAAATGGGAGCAAGCGATATACATATAGAACCTTTTGAAAATAAAATAAGAGTTAGGGTAAGAATAGATGGGGATTTGCATGAAGTATTAACTACATCTAAAGAAACTCAATCTGCTTTAGTAACAAGAGTCAAAATAATTGCAGGTATGAATATTGCTGAAAAGAGAATACCTCAAGATGGCAGAATTGAAATGAGTATAGACGATTCAAAAGTTGATCTTCGTATATCAGTAATGCCAACTGTTTATGGAGAAAAAATAGTAATTAGATTGCTTGATAGAAGTAGTTTTTTAAAATCTAAAAGTGAGCTAGGATTTACTACTGAGAACATGGAATTATTTAATTCTTTACTAAGCGCTCCTAATGGTATGTTGTTAGTGACGGGGCCGACAGGAAGTGGAAAAACAACTACTCTATATGTTAGCTTAAATGAACTTAACAAAATAAATAAAAATATTATTACTATTGAAGATCCTGTAGAGTACAAAATTGAAGGGATAAATCAAGTACAAGTAAATAATAAAGCTAATTTAATGTTTTCAACCGGATTAAGATCAATATTGAGGCAGGACCCTGATATAATTATGGTTGGAGAAATCAGAGATGAAGAAACTGCAGAGATAGCTGTAAGAGCAGCTATAACAGGACATTTAGTAATTTCAACTTTGCATACTAATGATGCACCATCGACTATCATTAGATTACAGAACATGGGTATAAGACCATTTTTAATTGCAGCTTCTTTAAGAGGTATAGTTGCTCAAAGATTAATAAAGAGAATTTGTAATAATTGCAGAATTGAATATGTAGCCAGTGATATTGATAAAAGTATTTTGGGGGTGGAAGAAGATATAATATTGCAAAAAGGAAAGGGCTGCCCAAAATGCTTAAACACAGGGTATGATGGAAGAATTGCAATTCATGAAATATTAAAAGTTGATAAGGAAGTAAGAGATGCTATTTTGAGAGGAATAAACATAGATGAAGTTACTAAAATTGCAGAAAAGAATGGCATGAAATCACTAAAGGAAAATTGTAGAGATTTAGTATTGTCAGGCGTTACAACTGTAGATGAATATTCACATGTAATCTATAAATTAGATTAAATGTAACTTGGTTGAAAGGAGGACACCCATGGCAGTTTATAAATGTAGTGTAATTAATAAAGAAGGAAAAAAGCAAAAATTTAATCGATACGCAGCCTCAAGGTCAGATTTAATGGGTTATTTAAAGCAAAATAATTATATTATAATAGATGTAATTAAATCAAAAAGCTTCATTAATCAATTGCTTTATAAAAATACTAAAATTAAATCCAAAGACATAGCGATATTTTGTAAACAGCTTTATGCTATGCTAACTGCTGGAGTAACTATAGCTGACTCAATAGAAATATTAAAATATCAAACAGAAAATAAAAAGTTTGCTAAAATTGTAGAGTCTTTACATGAAAATTTACATAAAGGGAACACTTTTTCTAAAAGCTTGTCTATCTATAAGGATGCGTTTCCTCCAATTCTTATAAAAATGGTTGAAGCAGGAGAAATAAGCGGTAATTTAGAAGTAATAATGAACAGATTATCTATTCATTTTGAAAAAGAATATAAAATTGAGAATAGAGTGAAAAGTGCTATGACATATCCAATAATACTTATTTTTGTAAGTATTGTAGTTGTTATATTTCTTTTAACCGCAATAATGCCTACCTTTGTTCAGATATATTTAAATTCTAATATTGAATTACCAAAATTAACTCAATTTGTAATTTACGTTAGTAATAATATAAAGAACAATTGGCATATATTAATACTATTTGCTTCTGCTTTAGTTATCATTTTGTCGGCTATTAGTAAAAATAATAATATAGCTTATAAAATAGATTATTGTAAACTGAAAATACCTATAATGAACAATTTAGTTATAAAAATTGCATGTTCACGATTTGCTCGAACATTATCTACACTGTTAGGAAGCGGTGTACAGATGTTACAAGCAATTGAAAACACAGCAGGAATATTAGGTAATTCATACTTGAAGAAAAAAATTATTGATATAAAAGAAGATGTAAAAAGAGGACAAACATTATCGCAATCATTGTTGGATCAAGGAATATTTCCACCGATGGTTTATTCAATGATCAGAATAGGTGAGGATTCCAATGCTATGGAAGAAATTTTAGACAAGACAGCAGATTTTTGTGACGAAGAAGTAGATACAACGATAAATAAACTTACGTCATTGGTTGAACCATTAATGATAATATTAATGGCAACAATAGTAGGTTTTATTGTTATAGCTATGGTAACACCAATGTTTGATATGATACAAATAATACAGTGAACATAACTTAATAAGAAGGTAAGGGGGTACGTATGGTTAATAGAATATTAAAAAACAGAAGGGGATTTACATTAATAGAATTAATTGTTGTTTTGGGAGTATTAGCAATTATTATGGCAATTTCAGTGCCTAAATACATGGATATAAAAGAACAAGCAAAATTAGATGCAGATATAGCGACGCTTGGACAAATTGCAAAATTAGCAGAATTATATTATATACAGGAGAAGATATCAAAAGACGAATATAATAATGCTGCAGGCACAGCCATTAGTGAAGGTCTGAAAAAAGCAATAGAAGATTATATGCCTAATATTAAATTTCAATCAAAAGATTATCAGTTAGCTGATATAAAACTGTATATTAATAATGGTATAGCAACTGTAATTTTAGATGATTTAAGTTTCCCTAATACAAATGATAAAAAATAGGATTAATAAAATGAGTATTATGTTATTAGTAAATGGGTTGTTATATGTATTGGTATATATGAAATTTGGTATAACAATAAACTCTATTATGTATTGTTTATTAATTAGTTTGCTTTTAATTGTTAGCATTGTAGATTTCAAATATATGATTATCCCTGACAGTTTAATTATTATAGGGCTATTTTTAGGGGTTATATGTACGCTTATAAACAAAGAATTTTATGATAGTATATTTGGCGCTTTAATAGGATTTGGCTTGTTTTTTATGATAGAAATACTCACAAATTCCATGGGTGGCGGAGATATAAAATTAGTGGCAGTGTTGGGGTTTATATTTGGCATAAAAGGAGTATTGTTTATATCATTATTTTCTTTTGTAATTGGTGCTTTTATATCTGTTGTTTTAATTATTTTGAAAATTAAAAGCATAAAAGATGAAATTCCATTTGGACCGTTTATATCATTAGCAACATTGCTATATTTGTTTTTAGGTGATGAAATAATATATAAGTACATGGTATTGCTAAAAAATATTAAATAAAAAAAATATAATAAAGCTTAATATGAAATATAATTAACAATAATATCTTTGACATAATTTTACAATTTTTGTATAATTTACATACCAAATTTTACAAATGTTTTTAAAAATAGCAATAACAGAAAAGGGATAGGTATGGGTCGGATATTATGCTTTGAAGTTGACAAACATAGTATAAAAATTGTAGAAGCGCTAAGAAAAAAAGATGTAGTTTCTATTTTAAATTACTTAACTATATCGTTAAATTTTGAAGATATTGATAATGTAGCAAATACAATCAGAAATGAGCTTGAATTAAATAGTATTAAGACAAAAAAGGCTGTGTTTATTATTAATTCAAGTAGTGTTATTATGCGTAAGATAAGGCTACCATTTCTCAAGAATAATTACGAAGCTTTGTCAATGATAAGAAATGAATTAGAGCAACTTATGTCAATTGATTTACAACAATATAATATTATTTATAAAACAATTAATGTAAATGATAGCAGTGATATATACAATACAGATTATGTTGTTTACTGTTTACCCCTATCAATATACAATAAATGCGTTGAGTTATCAAATAAATTAAAGCTCAAATTAATATGTTTAGATGTTCCTAATAATTGTCTAAGTAAAATTTACAAATATAATATAAAAATTAATAACGAAGAGCTTAATATAGAGAATATTTATGTTTTTATAAATATTTATTTAAATTGGTGCTCTTTTTGTATTTTAAATAATGGTGTAAATGATTTTTCTAAAACAATTGAATACAACAATAGTAATGCTAATACCATTGCTGAAGAAACTGATTATTATAGATTAAATAATAATTCTAACAATTCCTTTAATGACATTTATCTTAAAGAAATATGCAAGTATATTAAATATTATAAATTGTTAAGCAACAAAAATATTATTAACAAGATTTTTGTTTATGGCGAAGGTTCCGAAAATAAAAATATATGTGATTATTTATCTAAAAACCTAAATATAGAAGTGTCAAAAATATATAGCATTTCGACTAATGAATTTAACAGTGAAAAAGTATTCAATGAAATAGATCATTATTTTAACTTGATAATTTATTTATTAAGCGATGAAAGTGATGGTTGCCTTTGTAATGAACACTACAATAACAAATACGGATTTAAAACTCATATAGCATTAATTGTTGCTACGTCTATAGCTATAATTTTATCTGGTCTTTCTATACTGTTATATTCAAACGCTTTGTTAAGAAACAAAATTAGTGATTTGAACATTTATATTAATGATAAAAACAATGTGGAGCAGAATTATCAAATTGAAGAGATTAAGATGGATAATTTAAGATTAGAGGCTTTGTTGAAGAAAATAGAAATTGTACATGGAATAGTGAGTAATAGTGACTACGTATTGAAATTACTAAAAGATATTTATGAAGCAATACCAGTAAATACAAAAGTAACCTCTATATTAATCGATAACAATAATACTCTTTTAAAAGGTGTATCAGTTTCAATGGAAGATGTAACTATATTTATGCGAAATTTAAAGGCAATTAAATATTTAGAAAGTATACATGTACCTTCTATTGAAGTAAATGAAAGTGAACATTTTTGTTATTCATACACTATTATTTTACAGTTTAAGGATGTGTGTAATAGTGGTTATTAAAAGATTAAAATTAATCAATATATTGATAGTTTTTATTGCTGTTGTTTTCATAGGGATGTTCTTAATGTATAAGGAAATATATATTAAATTTAACCCACTGATAGAAGAATATAATATGGCTAAAGAAACATATGAAAGCATGTCATTAAACACACTGATGAAGGATGAAATATTAAATAGAAATAAAGAATTAATTAATGATTTTAATAATATTAACATAGATAAATTCTTATTACAGGAAGATATTATGGTGTTTATATATACACTCAGCAAGGTAAATAATGTGACAATAGAAGAATTTGTTTTTTCTGAACAAAGTTATGTTGCAAATAGCGGAGATGAAGAAGGATTTGCTTCGATAGACAAAAGCAATTTAGATACTTTAATAATAAATAACGTAAACATAAAATTTAAGTGTAGCTTTAATGATATGTTGAAATTTATTGATGATATAAAAAATGATAATAAGTATGTTGCGATTTCAAGCTTTAATTTGTTGTCGTGGAATGAAAATGTTGTATATTGCCAAGTAGATTTATGTTTTTATACAATACCTATTATGGCAAAAGGTGACTATAATGAAAAACAATAATGGTTTTACATTAATTGAAGTAGTATTAACTATAACCATAATAAGTATAGCAATAGTGCCGTTAATGTCAATGGTTGTTGTTTCAGCTAAAATAAATAATGAAAGCAATAAAGAATACAAATCATTTTTGCAAGCTCAAAGCTACATGGAAGAAATTAAAAATATGAAAAATCTTGATAGCTATATTTTTAATAATGGTATTTATGAAAAAGCAGTAACTCAAACAGATGATGCGTATGGTGTAAATATTAAAATAATACCGGAAAGCGAATTTTATTGTTTAATAGAAATTAACATTATAGATAATGGTGAGATAATAAACAATTTAAGGGGGAGTATGATTGTTAATAATAAATAAGCTTATTGACTGCAATTATAGCTATGATAAGAAAAAAGGTTCTGTTTTAATATTAACTGTTACTATAATTGCAATAATTTCATCAATTAGTTTAGTAACTTTGAATGTTGCTTTATCACAGTATGAAATTAAGAAGTCAAACAGTAATATTAGAAGAGCGCTATACATGTCTGAAGATGGCATAAACAGCTCCATATTAAAAATCTATAACCTTGTAAGTGAAGCATGCTTGGAATCTGCTAAAAAAGCAGATGATTATATGGAATTAGATCCGAATGATTATGATGGTGCTAATAATATATTTAAAGATAATTATCATTCTTATTTAATTAACAAAATAGTATACAAAATAGAAAGTAATGAAAACCCTTATATAGAGATTATAAATAAGAACAAATTAAATTTTAAAAAAGAGAAAATGAGTGTAGAGTTAAAATCAAAATTCATTTCAGAAACAGGAATAGAAAAAACGTTAATTACTGAGATAATTATATTGACACCATATTATCATGATGTAAAAAATGGTTATCAAAGTTGTTATGACTTGTTTTATTTAAATAATATTGATATTTAACAAATAGGTGCTATATGAAGTGTAAAAATGGATATACTTTAGTAGAGTTAATAATAACGTTGGGTATTGTCGCATTTATTTCTGTTTTTATTATTACTTTTTTATCTGTGAATACTAAAAGTGTTTCTAAAATAAAAAATAATTCTGAACTTCAATTTCAAGCTCAATATATTCTGAATTTTATTGCTAACAAAGTTATGGAGTCTAAAAACGTAGAAGCAGCAGTCTCGGGAACAGAAAGTGTAATGAAATCAAAATATGAATATAATATAACAAATTTAGCTCTTAGATATAGTGAAAATGATGATCGTTTTTACTTGTTTAGAATTGCAGACAGAAAAATATATTATGGCAATAGCAAATCAAGTGTTTTGGCTTCATCTGAATTGGGTACTTATGTAAAAGAATTAAAAATAAAACCATACCCCGAAGGTAGTTCATTTACTGATGCTAAAGCATTGAGGATTACAGTGGTATTATGTAAGGGTGATGAAGAATATTGTGCTACACAGCTTGTTCATATGAGATTAAGCTAAAAAACAATACATAAATTCAAGAAAACATTGACAAATATTCAATTAATTTATAAAATGGGATGTGTAATTATATCCTGAAGGAGTATCATGAATAAAAAGGGTTATACTCTTATTGAAATAATTACAGTATTTTCTTTAATTGGAATATTAATAACATTAAGTGTTCCAAAAATTCCATACGATTTTGGCTATATGGATAATATAACTGAAGAACTTTTAAGGGATGTAAGATACATTCAAACTGAGGTTATGAAAAATCCATTGAACAGCTATAAGTTAACGGTTAATCCTTCGGCACACAGCTATTACATACTAAATTCGCAAAATAATGATGTGTTAAAAACAGTAAAGTTAAAGGATAGATATATAATCAATTATACTGGAACGGGTGATTTGTATTTTAACTCTGAAGGAATTCCAATACACCCCGGGACATTTAAGATAACTGATAGTAAGTTGAAAAAGTATAAAGAAATTACTGTTGTTGTGGCAACTGGACGAACAATTATACGGGAATAAGCAGCAATCAGCTGGTTATAATATACATAAGGAGGAGACAATAATGATTACCGCAGGTGATTTTAAAAAGGGTATTACTATATCTTGGAATAATGGATTGTGGCAAATAGTAGATTTTCAACATGTTAAGCCGGGAAAGGGTGCAGCTTTTGTTAGAGGTAAATTAAAGAACATAGTAACAGGAGCTACAAGAGAAGAAACTTTTAACCCTACTGAAAAGTTCCAATTGGCAAGAATAGAAACAAAGGATATGCAATATTTATATAATGATGGAGAACTATATTATTTTATGGATCCTGAATCATTTGAACAAATTCCTTTAAATCATAATCAAGTTGAAGAGGCAATTGTTTATCTTAAAGAAAATGATTTTGCTCAGATGAGATTTTATGAAGGCAAACCATTTGAAGTGACTGCTCCAAACTTTGTTGAGTTGGAAGTCACAGATACTGAGCCTGGATTTAAAGGAGATACTGCAACTGGTGCAAATAAACCTGCTATAGTTGAAACAGGTGCTAAGATTAACGTTCCGCTTTTTGTTGAGATTGGTGATATAATTAAGATTGACACCAGAACTGGTGAATATTTATCAAGAGTATAGGAGGGAGCAACATGGATTTTTTGTATGAAAAAATATCATATTTAAGAGGTTTAGCTGATGGATTGGATGTTAAACCTGATACTAAGGAAGGCAAGCTTTTTAATGCTTTAATGGATGTTATCGAAGAGATAGCTGATGGAATGAATGACATAGTTGAAGAACAAGATGAAGTTAATGAGTACTTAGATTTATTAGATGAAGATCTAACAACTGTTGAGGAAGAAATATTTGGTGAATTCGAAATCGACGAAGATGACGATGATGATTATGATTTTGATTTTGACGATGAGTATGATGACGATTTCGATGACGAATTCGAAGAACATGAATGCAATTGTGCAGAACACGAAGACATATAATAGTTTGTAATGAACATCCCTGAAAAAGGGATGTTTTTTTATCCTATTTAATCCCAATAATTTTTAGGATATTGCCCCTGTTCAATTCCGTTTTTTTTTTTTTTTTTCAAACGTTCCTATTGACATTGGTATGATACTATAGTTTATACTATGGATATGAGGTGAGGACAATGAGAAGAAAATTTCTTAAGTATGTGATACCTTCAGTTTCAGCAATGTGGATTTATGCGCTTTATACTATGGCAACAGGTATTGTTGTAGCTAATGGAGTAAGTGAAATAGCTCTTGCAGCACTGAATATAAGTATGCCATATATAAATGTAACTTTTGCAATAGCTGTATTGTTTGCAGTTGGAGCATCAACTGTTGCATCTATTAACTTAGGCAATAATGAAAAGAAAGAAGCAAATGAAATATTTACTATGAGTGCAGTAACTTTGATGATAATAAGTATTACTGTTACTATTGTTGTTATTTTTAACATTGAAAATATTGCATATTTTTTAGGAGCAACAGAGAAAACAATAATTTTTGTTAAGGATTATTTAGGCATACTATCAATATTTAGCATATTTGCTATGCTTTCATATTATTTTGAGGTATTGGTTAAAGCAGATAGCAATCCGCATTTAGCAATAATAGGAGTCGGAATATCTGCAATTGTTAATATATTTTTTGTTTATCTGTTTGTAATCAAAATGAATTTTGGAATAAAAGGAGCAGCCTTAGCATCAGGCCTTGCTTATATTTCATCAACCATATTTTATGTTTTGCATTTTGTGAGAAGTGGTTCGAAATTGAAATTTGTATCATTTAAATTTGATCTTGGATTAATTAAAAAAATTGCACCCTTAGGGTTATCAGATTTTATAACAGAATTTTCAACAGGCTTTATAACATTTATGTTTAATAGAGTAATATTAAAAAATGTAGGGGAATTAGGTATTATAACTTACACTGTGATAGTGCTTGTAAACAGTTTTGTCGCTATGACAATGGCAGGCATCTCACAAGGTACACAACCACTTGTTAGTTATTATTATGGTAGAGAAGATGACAAGGCATACACATATTTTTTAAAAAATGCTATTCAAACAGTTGGTTTAGTTTCTTTAACTATATATGCTATTATCACAATATTTGCAAAGCAAATAGTTGGTGTATATATAAATCAAAATCAAATTGAAATATTTAATTATGCTGTTAATAGCTTAAGAATTTATGCACCGGCATATTTGTTGATGGGTTTTAATTATGTTTTTATAGGATTTTATACCGCTATAGAAAAACCGTTATATTCGATGATAATTTCTGTAGGAAGAGGGATGCTAATTATTACTGCATCACTATACACTATGACTACTATATTCGGATCAAACGGTATTTGGATGACATCATTCGTTACTGAAATAATATGTTTAATCCTATCAGTAGTTATATTTATAAAATATTATTATCATGATTTAGTTTCAGGTATACTATCAAAAACAATATTAACTAAATAAAAATCAAGATTTGTTTCCTAAGGCCATATACTACGAGGATTAACCCCGTAAACTTGTACTACTTCAAACAAATCGCTTTTGGCAATATCCTTTGGTGTTACTAACCAAGAACCATCTGAGTCAATATTATATCCGTTTTGCATAAAAGGATACCATACTAAATGTGAGCATTGCGTGCTTTTTATTGTCTCAGGATCAGGGTTCTTTTTACTCGTTAAACCGATTGTTAAACCATAAGGCAAATCATTTAGATTATCTTTTGCAAACTTTGCTATTTCATTTAATGTTTCTTGTGATGTGTCCTTAAGTTTAAGCATTATAAATGAAGGGTAAACTCGCCATTTGTTTATATTTTGCAGCATTGTATTGCTTCCTAATATTACTGCTTCTAAAGTTTCGTTATTATCTGCATTAGTTACTATTGCCGC
>JAEZGU010000003.1 GCA_023416855.1 Bacillota bacterium | reverse complement strand
GTTTACGATTACACCAATCAAATATGATCTTCTTGTAACCAAGCTCCTTGCCACGTCATTTGGTTTATATCCTGTTTCTTCAATAACTTTTAAAACTCTTCTTCTTACTTCAGGACTTACAGGTTTAGAATCATTTATAACTCTTGAAACAGTTGATATAGAAACTTCTGCAAGTCGAGCAACATCCTTAATTGTAACCATAACATACCTCCTATAAATTTTTATCATATCGTTTTTCCTGTTATAATAACATTATATATATTATTTATGTAATAATCAATTGTTTTTTCCTAATTTTCCTAAGAAATAAATAATTTTTCCCAATAAAAAAACCCGCCTGAGCCGCAAGCCTTTAATTCACACCCGCATCTAAGCAGGTGGGATTTCTGTTAACTGATTTTGACTTCCCGTCTAAGCGGGCATGTCATAGGCACCTAAACACGAATTCCCTTTTACAATATGTCGGTTGAATTAAAAAGCTTCCGCACTCTGCAGGCATTCTTTTATTAATGTTATTATACCACAATTCCTGTATTTTAACAACAGTATTTTACTTTCACACTGTGTAATTATTACCAATTATTTGATTCAATTCATCTTCATATATAACTTCTTTTTCCATCAAAAGCTTTGCTATTGTATCTATTTTATCTTTGTTATTTTCTATAATTTTTACAACACCCTCATATATTTCAGCAGCTAAATTTTTAACTGATTTTTCCACAGAATTTAGAGGAATGTTAAGTTTTTCTGATAATACTCCTAAGTTTACAAATGCATTATCGTCATCCATACCATACTTTGCAACATAGTCAACCGCTAAAGAAGTAGCTCTTTCAATATCATTTTGTGCGCCTATTGTAATTTTCTCTTTTCCAAAAAATATTTCTTCTGCTACACGTCCAGCCATTAACACAGCAAGTTGATCTTTAATACGTTTCTTAGTTACAACTTCATCTCCGGAAGGGGTACTTAATGTATAACCTCCAGCACCCTTGCTGGTAGGTATTACTGATACTCTTATAACTTTATTGTCCGGCATCAAATGTTTTGATACAAATGCATGTCCTGCTTCATGGTAAGATGTAACAACCTTTTGCTTGTTGTTTTCAGCTAAATTCTTTTTTTCTGTTCCTGCAATTACTGCAAGATACGCTTTATTAATATGCTCTTCATTAATTTCATCAGCATTTTCCCTTATAGCTAAAAGGGCTGCTTCATTAACTAAATTTTCTATCATAGCACCGCTAAAATATACGGTTAGATCAGCAATTTCATCTAAGTTTATATCTGTCTTTACATTTTTTTTAGTCAAATATAACTGCAATATATCTTTTCTCGCATTCCTATCCGGTAACATTATTTCAATTTGTCTGTCAAATCTTCCCGGTCTAAGTAGCGCTGAGTCCAGTGTGTCAATTCTGTTAGTAGCAGCTATTACAACTGTACCGGATTCATCACTAAAACCCGACATCTCAGTTAGAAGTGCATTAAGAGTTCTATCTCCTTCATCGCTGCCTCTCATGTTACCACTCATTCTTTTTTTGCCTATGGCATCAATTTCATCTATAAATATTACACTTTTTCCTGATTTTTTTGCTTTTTTAAATAGATTTCTTATCCTTCCTGCTCCTAAACCTGCATATACTTGCACAAAATCGGAGCCCGAAACCGCATAAAACGGAACTTGAGCCTCACCTGCTAAAGCTTTTGCCATCAAGGTTTTTCCTGTTCCCGGAGACCCGTATAACAATACTCCCTTAGGCATTCTTGCATTAAATTTGCTATATTTTTCAGGATTTTTTATAAAATCAACTATTTCATACAAGCTATCCTTAGCTTCATAGTTTCCTGCAACATCATCAAATTTCATATTTGATGAGCTAATATATTCTATTTCATTTAATTTATTTATTTCCTTTTGTGCTGTTTTTTTATTTTTAAACAACAATAAAACTATAAAAATCAGCACAATTATAATTCCGACAATTTGAAAATTATCCATAATATACCCCCACTAACTATTAATCTTACATTGTTATATTGTATCATCGGGATATACATTTAGATATACTTAATATATAGATAGTTTTCAATGTTTTTCCTTTGTTTCCAATAAACATACCGCTTGCGCAGCTATGCCTTCTCCTCTACCCTCAAAACCCAAATGCTCTGTTGTAGTTGCTTTTATATTTATGTTTTTTATATCAGTTTCTAAATCGTTACTAATATTCTTTTTCATTTCTTCAATAAAAGGATTTATTTTGGGTTGTTGTGCTATTATTATTGAGTCTAAATTACTAATGGCTAAACCTTTCTTTTTCATTATGTTAACAACTTGTCTTAAAAGGATTCTGCTATCTACATCCTTATATTTATTATCTGTATCAGGAAATATCTTTCCTATATCTCCTTCACCCATTGCACCTAATAAGCTATCCATTATTGCATGAATTAAAACATCAGCATCAGAATGCCCTAACAATCCTTTTTCATATGGTATATGAACTCCACCTAAAATTAATTTTCTGTTTAATGCTAATGCGTGCACATCATAACCAATTCCAATTTTCATATATGCTCCTTAGTATAAACTTGCAAATATCTCAGCAATTCTTAAATCCTGTGGTGTTGTAATCTTGATATTTCTTGTTAATCCCTCAATAGTTTTTACCTGATAACCATAATATTCAACTATTGACGCGTCATCTGTAAATTCAGCATCTTCTGTGATTGCTTTATTATAGCAGTCATTTATGAGCGCGTATTCAAATGCCTGAGGAGTTTGTACGGTTTTAATACTTGATCTGTTTAATGTATTGATGACAAATCCATCCTCAGATATTTCTTTAACAGTATCAACCACATCCGTAACAGGTATGCATGCTCTATAATTAAATGCTCCGTCAACACAACTATTAATTAAATTATACGATACGAATGGTCTAACGCCATCATGAATTAGGACAATATCACAGCTCTTATTTACAGCTTTAATACCCTCATAAACTGATTCGGTGCGACTTGATCCACCTGCTTCAACACATGTAATTTTATTATAAATATCAGCTATTTCACTTTTCACAAAATCTAAATCTTCTTTATTAACAATAAGTACTATTTCATCTACCACATTGCTTTTTTCAAACTTGTACAAGGTTGTATCTAATATGGTTTTGCCACCGATAGTTAAATACTGTTTAGGTATTTCTGTGCCCATCCTTGAACCCTTTCCTGCAGCAACAATAATAGCAGAAACATATTTGTCTTTATACATTTAAAATCCCCTATAATATTTTCTTTATATTTAAATCATCTAACATCACTTCAGGCAATCCAATTTTTCTGCTGGGAATAAACATACCATGACAGTCGGAGCCACCCGATATCATTAAGTTATTTTTCCTGCAAAAATCAATATAGTATTGTTCTTCTCCAACATTATAAGGAGAAAAGCACTCTATCCCATCTATCCCTGCTTCAAGCCAGAACTTTAATTCTTCTATTGGCATGCGACTATATCTGTAATGATAAGAAGGATGAGCTAAAAATACATATCCTCCACTTTTGTGGGCAGTATTAATAACTTCTTCAGGATTTTTCAGCTTTGCTTTAAGTCCTGATTTTTCTACATCTAATAAGTGTGTTAAAATATCTTTATGTATTCCTTTATCAATCATGTAATTAGCAGATTTCCAACCGCCTCTTTTTCTGTCATAATCATATTTTTCAAAGTCCTCAAAGCTAATTTCGTCATATTTTTCTGATACATATTTTATATAGTCTCTATTAGAGCTTAATTTGCTTTCATTTGTCCAATTAATCATGTCAAGAAGCTGTTTGTTCCTAAAATCAAAATTATACAATGTTAAATGATATTCTCTACCTTGGTACTCACAAGTGAGCTCTGTACCCGGGATAAAAGTTAAATTATCGCTGGGTTTTAATATATCCTGCATATTTTTTATATTTTCAACACAATCATGATCAGTTATGGAAAATATGTTTATTTTATTCTTAATTAATTCTTCTTTTAATTCTGATACATCCCATGTTCCATCTGAAGCATGGGTATGCA
>JAEZGU010000333.1 GCA_023416855.1 Bacillota bacterium | reverse complement strand
TTTGATATGGTTTATGGACATAGGAATGATGTTGAAGGCTATGCTAACGCATTAAAATATTTTGATGGTAAGCTTCCTGAAATTATTTCAAATTTAAAGGATGATGATATACTTATTATAACAGCTGACCATGGTTGCGACCCTACAACAGATAGCACAGACCATTCAAGAGAATATATTCCTTTAATATTCTATGGAAAAAATATTAAGGATAACAATAACCTTGGTATCCTTGATTCTTTCTCAGATATAGGTAAGACAGTTCTTGATTTATTAAAAATAGATAATGATATATCAGGAAAGAGCGTGGCAGGAAATATATTAAAGTGATTATCTAGGAAATAGCCAAAATATATATTTATTCGACAATTTTTAACGCTTAATGAAAAGAGTCTGATGAATCATAAGACAATTGTATATCTCAACCAAATATGGTTATTATAATTCATAAAAAGGAGGTAGTTTTTATGAAGAAGAAAATAGCCATATTTTTTTTAATGGCATTAATTTTTAGTTTAATGATTGTACCTGTATATGGAATTGAAGCAGAAAGCCTGCAATCAAAGGCAGCTATATTGATTAATGCTGATGATGGTAAAATATTGTTTGAAAAAAACGCACATGATAAAATGCAACCGGCAAGCATTACGAAAATTATGCTTTTAGTTTTAATTTCAGAAAAGATGGAAAATGGTGAAATAACTCTTGATCAAGAGTTGACCATTTCAGAGAATGCTGCCGGAATGGGAGGTAGCCAAATATATTTAGAAGCTTTTGAAACTCAAACTGTTGAGAGTATGCTTAAAGCAATAGCAATGCGTTCAGCAAATGATGCTTCAGTAGCAATGGCAGAGTTTATGTACGGTTCTGTTGAAAGCTGTGTTAAAGCAATGAATGATAGAGCAAAAGAACTTGGTATGAACAATACAAATTTTGTTAATGTGACAGGGTTACCAGAACCTGAACATCTGACAACAGCAAGTGACATTGCAATAATGACAAAAGAGTTACTTAAATATAATTATGTAAACGAATATATGTTAACATGGATGGATTCTGTGTATGTAGGCAAGGAAAAAGACTCCGAACAAGTGTTAGTCAATACTAATAGACTAATAAACAATTACGAAGGCCTTTTAGGAGGTAAAACAGGCTACACAACAGAAGCAAAGTATTGCTTGTCAGCAGCTGCAAGAAGAAATGATACTACACTAATAGCGGTAGTGTTAGGTTGTGACAATACAAAAGTTAGATTTAATGAAACAACAAAGCTTTTAAATGAAGGATTTGCAAATTTCAAAAATATATTGTTTCATAAAAAAGGTGAAGTAATCACAACTTCTCCGGTATATGCTGGCAAAGAAGAAGTTTTTAACGTAGTTAGTAAAGAAAATATCAATTATTTTACAGAAAGTAATTGCAAGGTTGAAGATTTTAATTTAGAATATGTAATAGATGAAAAATTAAAAGCCCCAATAAGCCAAGATACAGCCATTGGAAAAGCAACTCTTTATAAGGATGGGCAACTTCTTGGAGAATTTGAACTGTTTCCTGAAAAAAAAATAGAAAAGGAAGGGTTATTTAATTTTTATTACAAGAATTTTTTGAAAAATTACATTAAGTAACAGAGGTTGAACAATGGATTATTCCGTAAATTTAAATGTATTTCAAGGACCTTTCGAATTACTATATCATTTGATTGAAATTAAAGAAGTTGATATTTATGATATACCTATATCAGAAATAACAGACCAATATATTGAATATTTGGATCAAATGATTCAGTTTAATATGAATGTAGCAAGCGAATTTATTTTAATGGCATCAACACTAATAGAAATAAAATCACAAATGCTACTACCTCAAAAAGAAAAAGAAGAAGATCCTAGAACTGAATTAGTAAATAAATTGTTGGAATACAAAATGTTTAAGGAAGCATCCGAAAAACTAAAGAAATTTGAAGATGAAAGCAGCTATTATTTTTCTAAACCAAGAGAAGAATTAGCGATAACTTCTGATGTAAAGGTGGAGCAGCTTTCATTAAATGAGTTAAATATTTATGAGTTATACAATATTTTTATTTCTCTTTTAAAAAATCAAAACCTAAAAATTGTTGATGAAGAAAAAATAAAAGTTTATAGAGAAAATTACAGTGTTAAGGACTGTGTTGATGTACTGTTGAAAAAGCTTAAAACTCAAGGGCGTGTATCATTATTTTCATTGTTTAAAGAAAAAGAGCAAATAACCAGAGAATTTGTGATAACTACTTTTTTAGCTGTTTTAGAGCTATCAAACAAACATAGTATTAAAATATTACAAAATGATACATACAGCGATATTATTATGCTTCCATAGGAGACAAAGATGAATATTAAAAGTGTTTTAGAAAGCCTACTTTTTGCTTGGGGAGAACCATTAGGGCTTAGTGAGATTTCAAAAATATTAGAACTCCCCGAAAAAACTATTTCTAATATTTTGGATGAAATGATCGAACATTCTGTTAATAATAAGGATAGTGGTTTAATCATACAAAAATTTGGTAACTCATATCAAATAACAACTAAAAAAGAAAATCATTTATACATTCAAAATCTACTTCAAACAACAGTTAATAAAAGCTTGTCTAATGCAGCTATGGAAACATTATCTATAATTGCTTACAAACAACCGGTCACAAGAGTCGAGATAGAGTTAATACGAGGAGTTAAATGTTCAAATGTTGTTAAAGGCTTGTTAGATAAACAGTTAATAAAAGAAGTAGGCAAATTGGATAAGCCGGGAAGACCTACTTTATATGCTACAACTGACGAGTTCTTAAGACATTTCGGCTTAAATTCTATCAATGAACTTCCATGCTTAAACATCGAATCTGAGGAGGAAAAAGCAACGTAAAGCGTTGCTTTTATTTTTAATATGGGAATATGGTTAATTTCAGTTATAGTTGGGGGACTATTATTTATATATTTTAATTTAATAATTGGTTGCAAAATAAATTTAACAACTTCTTATTTAAGATTAAATATAAATTTAAGTATTTTAAAGAGAATTTATAAATCTGAAAGAAAGTTGTATTATCTTGACTTTATTAATAAATCAACAAAGAGTTACAAGTCTATTAAAACAAAAAAGTATTTTCCTTTAATAAAAAAACTAATTAAAATCAAAAGACTGTTTATAATAAATAATCTATTCTTCTATCCGGAATGCTTAGATAATTTATCTGCATTTACAATAGAATTTACAATAGTTAATAATGTAATTAAAAGACCTTTACTTCGAATATAACTATTAGCTTTTTATTCAACTTCTCATAATTCTCTAATAATTAGGGCATACTTAATTTAAAATATAACTTTGAAAGGGGATACTATGAGTAACGATATTGAAAATATAATAAAAACAACCTTAGATAATATCAACAATCTAACTGAAAACGAAAAGCTAATAAGCAGCAAAATAACATACGACAATACTAATTATCTTGCCATTTCAAAACTCAATATGAACTTTGTAATTGGAGGAAGTGATATTGATAAGAAGTTTAGAAGTGTTGATCTTAAACCCTTTGCCGGAGCTGCATATGTTAATTTACAGTTAAATCCACAGATATTAATTTATGAGACAAATAATAAAGATGTGCGAACCATAAACATAAATAATGAGACCATATCAAGCGATATTACATCCTCAATATTAAATATAATGTCATTCATAAAGGAAGTAAGGGAGAAAAGAGATTGTGATTTATAAGAGATTTAAAATTTTATTAACTACAGTGTGCTTTTTATTTTTTAGCTGTTTTTATAATAAAGCTGAAGCAATACCTGAGATTTATGCTCAATCATACATAGTAGTAGATGCTGCGTCAGGACGAATAATAGGTTCCAGAAACCCAAACATGAAATTACCAATAGCCAGCACTACAAAAATAATGACAACAATTTTAGCAATTGAAAACATAAAAGATTATGACATGAAAATTGAAGTTCCTGCCTCTTGTTCAGGAATAGAAGGTTCAAGCATATATTTACTCCCAAAGCAAAAAGTGTCAATAAGGGATTTATTATATGGTACGATGCTACGTTCTGGCAATGACGCGGCACAAACATTAGCAGATTTTACTGGAAGTAAATATGATGGTGGTTTTATTAAAATGATGAACGACAGGGCAAAAGAATTAGGAGCATATAATAGCAATTTTATGAATCCTCACGGCTTAAATGATGAAAATCACTATTCTACTGCTTTTGATTTAGCTGTCATAAGCAGTCATGCTATGAAAAACGATCTGTTTAGAGAAATATCTTCTTCTGAGAAGTATAAAGCAAACAGTTTAAACACATATCTTTACAACAAAAACAAAGTTGTTCACCAATATGAATACGGAACAGGTATCAAAATTGGATACACAAAAGCAGCAGGACGCTGTCTTGTAGCTTCAGCAAAAAAGGAAGGTACTGAAATTATAGTAGTTGTACTGAATGATAACAATTGGTTTCAAGACTGCTATAAAATATTTGACTGGGCATTTGAAAAATACAAAAGCTATAACATAGTTGAAAAAGGACAATTTGCTGGTAAAACCAATGAAGGAAACCCAGTCTTTATTGATCAAAGCTTCAGCTATATATTGACTGATGAAGAAAAAGAAACAATAAGATTTGAAAGTGAAATTACGATCCCTCATGTTATAAATAATCAAAAAACTGTTGCATGCGGTACATACAGAATATATATGGGAGATCAGCTGATTCATACAGGTAGCTTAGTAAGCAATTACTAAGCTATTTTCATATTTGCAGTAAATTAAAATTTATATTATAATAATGCTACGTCATCTAAATAAATTTCACTTTATTATGTTTAGATGACTCAATGCATATAATTTAGGAGTATAATTTGGAAAGATTACAAAAATATATTGCCGCTTGTGGTGTAACATCAAGACGCAAGGCGGAAGAATTAATATTAAATGGTCATGTTAAAGTAAATGATATAACTGTAAATGAACTTGGAATTAAGATTGATCCAAATAAGGACATTGTAGCTGTTGACAACAATATCATATCTCTAAAAAGTGATTTTATTTATATTAAACTAAATAAACCCACTAATTATATAACCACTGTAAAGGATCAATTTAACCGAAAAACCGTCTTAGATTTAATTAATATTAAAGAAAGAATATATCCAATAGGACGTCTTGATTATAATACTTCCGGTCTTTTACTCTTAACAAATGACGGAGATCTTGCTAATAAACTTATGCATCCTAAATACCATATCTACAAAACTTACATTGCTACAGTTAAAGGACAATTAAAAGAAGAAGCATTATTAAAGCTTAGAAATGGCGTCAACATAGAGAATTACAAAACGTCTCCAGCAAAAGTGGATTTAATTGAATATGTCAATAATAAATCAATTGTTAAAATAAGTATTTATGAAGGAAAAAACAGACAGGTACGAAAAATGATGGATGCTGTTGGTCATCCTGTTCTTTCATTAAAAAGAATATCATTTGGAGAAATAAATTTAGGCAACTTAAAAATAGGGGAATGGTCGTATTTAAGTAATAATGAAATTGACTTTTTAAAGAGAGGCTATAATTGATGGATGATAATAAATACGGTAAAATAGTTTCTTTCATACATACATTAATTAAAGAAAGCTATAATGGTCAAGGAAATTTAAACTTAATCGATGCAACTTGCGGTAATGGATTCGATACATTATTTTTATGTAATATTGCAGGAAAGACCGGACATGTTACATCCTTTGATATTCAAAATGAAGCCATAGAACGAACAGATAAATTATTAAAAATGAACTTAGATTATATTAACTATAAACTGATTAAGGACTCGCACGAGTTTATTTACAAATATGTTACTGATACTATTGATGTATGTGTGTTTAATTTAGGATATCTTCCTCAATATGATAAACAAATAAAAACTAATGGAGATACAACTATTTCAGCAATTTGCAATTTGCTACCCTTACTTAATAAAAATGGAAGAATATATATTGCAGCATATATTACTCATGATACAGGAGAAGAAAACAACAAAATTATTAATTTTTTATCATCACTAAACAATACTCAATATAATGTGTTACATATCAAATTAATAAATAAATTAAATAGTCCACCTGAAATTTTTATAATAGAAAAAAATGCATGATAGGTTAAAAAACCATCCTGCATTTTTGTTAATTTTTGTACATTTATTATGACTATAATACGTTTTCATATGAAAATTCTGCATATTATGAATTGATTCTTGCAAATATGTTTTGTGTTGAAATATTTCTTGCAAAGCTATAAATTTATGATATTATTAAGATAGGGATTGTAATAGGAGGATGTTATATGGCTAATAGGAATGATAATAAAGAACTTCTGCTTAACAAGAATTGGTGTAAAGGATGTGGAATTTGTGTAGGTTTTTGTCCTACTAAGACTCTGATAATCGAAAATGATAAATGCGTTATTGCTTATCCCGAAAAATGCATTTATTGTGGTCAATGCGAATTAAGATGTCCGGACAATGCTATTTGGATAAAAGCAGGAGGTAAAGAAAATGAGCAATGATAAGTTTAGATTAATTCAAGGCAATGAAGCGTGTGTTGAAGGCGCTATTGCAGCAGGTATGAGGTTTTATGCTGGATATCCAATTACACCATCAACAGAAATAGCAGAAATATCCGCACAAAAACTACCTATGTTAGGTGGAAAGTTCATTCAGATGGAAGATGAAATAGCAAGTATTGCAGCAATAATTGGAGGTTCACTAGCCGGTTTGAAATCTATGACTGCTACAAGCGGACCTGGATTCTCATTAATGCAGGAAAACTTAGGTTATGCAGCTATTGCAGAAATACCTTGTGTTATTGTGAATGTTCAAAGAGGTGGTCCTTCTACAGGAATGCCTACATCACCGGCACAGGGCGATGTTATGCAGGCAAAGTGGGGAACACATGGAGATCATCCAGCAGTTGCATTAACGCCTAATTCAGTACAAGAAACATATGAATACACTATAAAAGCTTTTAATATCTCAGAAAAATACAGAACACCGGTTATTATGCTTATGGATGAAACTGTAGGTCATATGAGAGAAAAATTACAATTTAAAGACCCTTCAGAAATAGAAGTTATTGATAGAAAAAAACCTACTTGCAGTCCTGAAGAATATGTAGCTTATAGGCCTGATGAGGATATGATACCAAAAATGGCATCATTTGGAGAAGGCTATCGCTATCATGTAACAGGCTTAACTCATGGCGAAGATGGCTTCCCAACTAACAACAACGAAATTTCAGGTAAATTAGTACAAAGAATAGTAGATAAGATAGAAAAGAATATAGATGATATATCTTATTATGATGAATATAAAATGGAAGATGCAGAAATAGCAATTATTGCATATGGTGGAGTATCACGTTCTGCAAAAAGTGCTGTGGATGAAATGCGTGAAAAAGGAATAAAAATAGGAATGTTTAGACCAATAACTATTTGGCCATTCTTAGAAAAACAAGTTAGAAATGTTTCAGAAAAAGTTGATAAAATTTATGTTGCAGAAATGAACTTAGGACAATATAGCTATGAAGTAGAAAGAGTAGCGTGCAGAAATTGTACTGTTAACAAAATAAGTAAAATAAACGGAGAATTGATTACTCCTCAAGAAATTATCGATGCCGTAACAGGAGGTAGAGAATAATGAACTGCAGCGACATTACTAAAAATTATTACAGAGTTGAAAAATTAACTCATATTTGGTGTCCGGGTTGCGGTCACGGTACACTAATGAATACTGTTGTTAGAGCAATAGATAAATTAGGCTTAAATAAAGATGAAGTTGTTGTAGTTTCAGGTATTGGATGTTCATCAAGAGCACCTGGATATATGGATTTTAATACACTTCATACTACACATGGACGTGCTCTTGCATTTGCTACAGGAATAAAAATGGCAAATCCTAAACTTCATGTTATTGTTATTATGGGAGATGGTGATAGCTCAGCAATTGGTGGCAAT
>JAEZGU010000305.1 GCA_023416855.1 Bacillota bacterium | reverse complement strand
AAGATAAACAGAGCTGGTGATGATGCTGCAGGATTAGCTATATCAGAAAAAATGAGAGGCCAGATCAGAGGCTTGGACATGGCTTCTAAAAATGCAGAAGATGGTATTTCTATGATTCAAACAGCTGAAGGTGCATTGAATGAAACTCACTCAATTCTTCAAAGAATGAGAGAATTAGCAGTTAAAGCTTCAAGTGATACAAATACATCAGATGATAGAGGAGAAATCCAAAAAGAAGTTGATGCTCTTGTTGAAGAAATCGACAGAATAGCTCAAAATACTGAATTCAACACTCAAAAATTACTTAATCAAGCAGGTGGAACAACTGGAGAATTCACACTTCACATCGGAGCTAATGCAACTCAGAATATTAAGGTAACTTTTGCAGACATGCAGGCTACTGCTTTAACTGTAAATGCTATAGATTTAACTTCTCAAGCTAATGCTGATGCTGCTATTACAACAATTGATGATGCAATAAAAGCAGTTTCTGCAGAACGTGCAAACATGGGTGCTGTTCAAAACAGATTAGAACACACAATCATCAACTTAGGAGTTACTTCAGAAAACTTAACAGCTGCTGAATCTCGTATAAGAGACGTTGATATGGCTAAAGAAATGATGGCTTATACTAAGAATAATATTCTTACTCAAGCTGCTCAGGCTATGCTTGCTCAAGCTAACCAACAGCCACAAGGTGTATTACAGTTATTACAATAATTTTAAAATGTATTTTACAGGGGTGCAGCATTTTGCTGCACCTCATTTTGATATAAGAAAGGATAAAAAATTATTATTAATAATTAAACTTTTTAATGAGATAGTCGATAATATATGAAGTGACAGAATGTATTTTTTTCCAGGAGGTGAGTTAAATTTTAGAAAAGGATGATATATCAAAGTTTTGGCCATTTGTAAATTATTTCATATCGATTGCTGTAATTTGTACTGTGTTTTTTGTGCTTGGGACAATAAATATAATAGCAGGAGGAGAAATCACTTCTGAAGAAAGACTATTAATCATATATAACTTTAATTTCATAGCACTTAGTCTGGGATTATCTTTTATTATTAAAAAGGAATCAAAATATGTAAAAAAGTATATACGAAAACTTAATCGAGCAAAGACTGCAGAAGAAATAGATATAGTCTTTGATGTTAGCAATAAGTTTAAGTTCATAAAGGAAGCAGAGATAATAATTACTAACAATCCTTCACGCAATTACGCACTGGTTCATTATGATATAAGTAAATTTACTATTATCAACAATACTGTCGGTTACAAGGTCGGTGATGAAATACTTCAGCAAATTGGTAAGGTTTTGAGAAAGAATTTAAAAAATGAAATTATTGGCAAAGCTGAAGGTGATAGTTTCTTTGTATTATTCAAATATAATGAACAAGAAGATTTAACAAGCAGGGCTTGCTTAATTTCTGATAAAATAGAAAAATTAAATATATTTGATAAGCTAAGCATTAAGCCTATCATTAAAACTGGGATATATTTTATTGATAATAATGATTTGGATATAAGGGTTGCCATAGACAGGGCTAGTTTTGCAAAAGGCAAATTAAAAAACAACTATAAAAGCGGATATGCAATATATGAGGATGAAATAGGGAAAAACCTAATAGAGGATAAAAAAATTGAAAATGACATGCATAGGGCTATAAATAATAAAGAATTTAAAGTATACCTGCAACCAAAGGTTGATTTAAAAACTGGATTATTATCAGGAGCTGAAGCATTAGTAAGATGGGATCACCCGGAGCTTGGACTGCTGCTACCCAATAGATTTATACACATATTTGAAAAGAATGGCTTTATTGTTGATTTAGATAAATATGTGTTTGAAGAGGTATGCTCAAATATCAAAAGATGGTTGGATTTAGGATACGATGTTGTGCCAGTTTCTGTGAATGTTTCAAGAGTTCACTTTTTAAATACTAATTTTGTTTCTGACTATAATGAAATTATAGAAAAATTTAAAATTTCTCGAAAGCTTATTGAGATTGAGATAACAGAATCTGTGGTATTCAGCAATGTAAAAGAAAATGAAACATTTACGGTTATGAGAAAGTTCAGGGATGATGGCTTTGAAATATCCATGGATGATTTTGGTTCTGGCTACTCATGCTTGGGTCTGTTAAAGGAAATGCCTATTGATACATTGAAGTTAGACAAGATGTTTTTAGATAACATTGAAGAATATAATTCACAAATTATTGTCAGCAATATTGTTAACATGGCAAAAAACTTAAATTTGAATGTTATATCTGAAGGTGTTGAAACAGATATGCAGGTGGATTTTTTAAGAGATATTGGGTGTGACATGGCTCAGGGTTTTGTGTTTGCAAAACCTGAACCTGTAGAAAAATATGAAGAACTTATCAATAAAGGAAAAATAAATTATTATAAAATAGCAATATAAGGAGAACATTATGGCATATAGCTGGGACAAGACATTAGAAACTGGAAATCCAACAATAGATGAACAACATAAATCATTAATAAATTCAATTAATGCATTATTGGACTCATGCAGTCAGGGTAAAGGGAGAAGCGAGGTTGAAAAAACTCTTAAATTTCTTCAAGATTATGTTGTGAAGCATTTCAATGATGAAGAAAAGCTTCAGATAAAATCAAACTATCCAGATTACAAAGCTCATAAGG
>JAEZGU010000276.1 GCA_023416855.1 Bacillota bacterium | reverse complement strand
CAGATAAAGTTGAATTTGAAGATGCGTTAAAGCAAATTGAGGAAAACCGCATCTACATAGAAGAAAAGAAAAATGAAATAGATAGATTGAATGAAGAAAGTCAGAAGAAGCATTTTAGCTTCCTATCCAAAGAAAGAAAAGCTTTAGAAAAAAGCGAAAAAATGATTAATGAAGCAAATTATGAAGCAAGGAAGATTATTGAAAGTGCAAAGAAAGAAGCTTCAGAAATCATTAAAGAACTTAGAAAGTTAAATTTAGAAATGGATAAGGATAAAGTTCGTAGGGTTAACGAGCTAAGACAGAACTTAAATGAAGTAACTAAAGAATTTGAAGAAAACCAATATACTGATCAAATATTTGAAGATGATAATTATGATGATGAAACTCCATTATCAAATGGTGATGCAGTATTAGTGAGAAGTCTAAATCAAAAAGGCCACATAATATCTGATGTTGATAATTCTCAAAATGTTATGGTTCAGATTGGTCTAATTAAAACAAAAGTAAAAAAATCAGATTTAATTAAAATTAAATCTGACGAAGAAAAAAATCAAAAAACAAATACATCAAGAATGATTAAGTTGAAAACATCATCTATTAATCCTATTATCGATTTAAGAGGATTAAATTTAGATGAAGCCTTACTTGAGCTTGATAAGTACTTAGATGACGCTTTTATGTCTAATTTAAATGAAGTTCAAGTAATACATGGTAAGGGAACCGGTGTGCTAAGAGAAGGAATAACTAAGTTCTTAAAGAAGCATAAGCACATTAAAGATTCGAGGTTAGGAACCTTTAATGAAGGTGGAGATGGAGTGACGATAGTGACATTTAAATAAAGGAGATCATACGATCTCCTTTATAAAGTTACAACTTTTGTGGCAATATTTTCATTGAATCTAAAATCATGCTCAACAAAAATCATTGTAGGCTCAAAAGTTTTTATTAACTCTTCAATTTGTATTCTGGAATATACATCTATAAAGTTAAGAGGTTCATCCCAAATATAAATATGAGCACTTTCTGAAAGACTTTTTGCAATCAACACCTTTTTCTTTTGACCTTCGCTTAATTCCCCTAATTTTTTAGAATAATCATCACTATCCATATCCAACTTATCTAATAATGTCCTAAAAACACTTTCATTGATATTTTCATTTAGAATAAAATCCTTAAAACTGCCTTTTAAAAAAGATGTATCCTGAGGAACATAAGATATTTTTAAATTGCTACCTATGCTTATTGTGCCGCAATATTCTTTAATTTCACCAACAATTAACTTCAGTATTGTAGATTTTCCACTTCCGTTTTTGCCTCGTATAGAAATTCTGTCTCCTTTGTTAACTATGAAGCTTAAATCATTCAATATCATTTTTTTTCCGTAAAAGACAGTAATGTTATCAATGTTAATTAGATTTTCTTTATGATAAATCATAGGAATAACTTTTATAGAATCATATTTTTCAATGTTTTTAAGTAGCTTCTTTTTGTCAGCTATTGATTTTTCCATCCTATGCTCAATTGACTTAGCACGCTTCATCATTTTGGCAGCCTTATGTCCTACAGCACCTCTGTCAAACACATGATCACCAATTTTAGAACTTTCTACTTTATTGCTCCAACCGGCAGTTCTTTTAAAAGCCTCTTCAAGCTGTGTTATTTCCTTTTTCAGCTTATCATTTTGATTCAATTCAAAATTGTCTTGTCTATTCTTATTATCTTGCCAGCTGCTAAAATTTCCTTTTTGAACTTCGATATTACATTTATTTATTGAAAGAATGTGATCTACAGTACAATCTAAGAAATATCTATCATGAGAAACCAATATAAATCCTTTCTTTTGATTTAAATATGCAGCCACACAATTTCTTCCTTCTTGATCTAAATGATTTGTTGGCTCATCGATCAACAGAAAATTATTCTTTTTTAAAAATAGAGCTGCTAGCATGACTTTCGTTCTTTCACCGTTACTTAAGGATATAAATTTTCGATTTAAGACATCAGGCTCTACGTCTAATTTTCGTACTTCTTTTTCGATTAATTCATTTATGATATAACCGTCATTATAAATAAAAAGGTTCAACAGCTCACCATATCGTTTGATTGAATCATCAGTGTTTTCTGCGATGCAGCGATTCATTTCCTCTTCCCATATGGAAAAGGGTGCTATTATATTTTTAGCAACCTCTATTGTGTTTAATTCCCCATTAGTTTCAAAAGGAAAGTAATCAAAGTTAGTTGAGCTAATTATGCTACCATTGTATTTATATTTTCCTATTAGCAATTTTAGAAATGTTGTCTTACCTCTTCCATTTCTTCCAATAAAGCCAAGCTTCCAGTCTGTATCAATATCAAAAGATGTGTTTTCAAATATATTTTCGTAGCTACCTTCGTAACCGAAGGTTAGATTGTTAACACTTATTAATGACATAAAAAAATCCCTCCTAATTTAGAGAGAAAATTATTATCCATAAGCATATGATATAAATGCAAAATTTAATCACACAATATTATAATTGTGGGTACTTCTACTTGCTTTAATATAAAAAGGTATGGAATAATTCACTCTCATTTGTAAAATCATAAAATAAACCTCATGGGCTCATTTCATTTTTATTCATTTTCACAATTAAAAGTAATTATCTAATCATTCCACCGTTACCTTTCTTTTTTTTATTTTATTATACAAAAGTGCATTAATTATGTCAAATCTTAATTTTATCAATTTTTCTTATTGATATAACTTCAAATAACTTTTGCATTTATAATCATAAAACATTATAATATAAAATAAAAAGAACACAATACTATAACCATTAGAAATTGCTTGGAGGTTTTATGGATAGACAAATTGTAAGATTAGATATGGATAGAGATTTTGAGGCTTTCGAAGAATTGTCAGTAATATCCTTTGGTGAAAATACAAATAGTAAAAAAGAAATGTATGAATGGCTTTTTGATAAAAACCCTTATAATAAATCAGGTAATATGATGTATTTATTAAAAGAAGGAGACAAAGTTATAGGTTGTGACGGACTTTTGCCAAATGAACTGTATGTAAATGGCAAGGTGCTTTTAACAGCTCATTCTGTTAAATCAATGACTCACCCTGATTACAAGAAACAAGGAATTTTTAGAATGATGACTGAAAATTCATGTGAAAGAGGTCTTAAGGATGGCGTTGATGTTGTTATTGGGCTTGCAAATGACCAATCATATCCTGCTTACCAAAGGTTCGGATGGCCTACATTATTTGAAAAGGAAGTGTATGTTAAACCTATCTTAATAAGCAATATTCTTAGAAGAAGAATAAAAATTGGTGCATTAGCATCGTTAGGTAATTCAATATATTCGTTATATATGAAAAACAAACTTAAAATGGAAATGGATAAAGACATAACCTATGAAATTTTGAATGAAACACCTAAAGAAATACAACAATGCTGGGATAAATTCAAATCTAAATACAAGGTTCTATTAGTAAGAGATTATAAGTATTGTAATTATAGATATAATTTAAGACCCGATGTAAATTATGTGACAATTTTGATGAAATTAAACAATGAAATAATAGGTTTTTCTATACTGCATAATTCCATAGCAAATGGTTCTAAAATGACATCAGCAGTTGAATTTTTTACTGATCCAACAGATGAAAGATATATAAAAGCTCTTGCTAATGGTGTTTCTAAATATTGTTATGAAAACAATTTAGAATACGTTGTAATTGGAACAGGATTATATGGAGAATATAAGAAAGTTCTATTAAATAATGGTTTTATGATTACAAGAAAACCTCCTAAAAACAATATGATGATTGCCAATATACTTTCCGACAAAGTGACTTTGGAGGAATTGACCGGGCATGATAAATGGCACATAACACAAGGTGATGGTGAAACAGAGCTTGATTTATAATAATTGACAGATAAAAACTGCTGTGTTATCATTGTGAAATAATATTACATAGTAAGAAATACCAATGGAGGTAGTTATGGATTTTAAAGAAAAGGTTGCTGAAATTTTCACATCCATAGAAACAGATTTAACATTAGAGGATGCTCTATTATTAATAGAAACACCACCAAGCCCTGATATGGGAGATTTTGCGGTGCCATGCTTTAAATTTGCAAAAAAATATAAAAAGTCACCTGCAGCTATATCAGTTGAATTTGCTGATAAGATTGGAGCTGTAGAAGAATTTGAAAAAATTGAAAGTTTAGGACCATATGTTAACTTTTTTGTAGATAAGAAACATTATGCTGAAAAAATATTAAAAACGGCATATGAGGAAAAAGAAAACTATGGAAGCACAAATATAGGTGAAGGTAAAAATGTTATTGTAGAATTTTCATCTCCTAATATTGCTAAGCCATTTCACATTGGACACATTAGAACTACAATTATAGGGAATTCTATTTATAAAATATATAAGTACTTAGGATATAACACAATTACTATTAATCATTTAGGTGACTATGGTACACAGTTTGGAATGCTTATTTCAGCATACAAAAAATGGGGAAGTCCTGAGGTTGTAGAAGCTATAGAAAAGAATCCTATACAAGAATTATTGAAAATGTATGTAAGATACAATAAAGAAATGGAAGAACATCCTGAATATAAAGATGAAGCAAGATATTGGTTCAAAGAGCTTGAAAACGGAAATGAAGAAGCTATAAAGCTATGGACATGGTTTAGAGAAGTAAGCTTAAAGGAATTTAACAGGGTTTATGACATGTTAAACATAAAGTTTGATTCCTTAGCAGGAGAAAGCTTTTATTCAGACAAAATGCCTGCTGTAATGGCTGAGTTAGAAGAAAAAGGACTTTTAAAAGACTCTCAAGGAGCAAAAATTGTAGAGCTTCAAGAATATGGCTTAACTGATGCAGTTGTTCAAAAGAGTGATGGTTCTACTCTCTATGTTACAAGGGATATAGCAGCAGCAAAGTATAGAAAAGAAACATACGATTTCTATAAAAACATATATGTTGTTGGAGCCCCACAAAAGTTACACTTTGAGCAATGGAGAAAAATTATAGATTTAATGGGCTATAAATGGGCAGAGGATTGTGTTCATGTAATGTTTGGAACAGTTAGCTTAGAAGACGGAGTATTATCAACACGTAAGGGAAGGGTAGTTTTCTTAGAGGATGTACTTAATAAAGCAATTGAAAAAACTACTGAAATAATAAATGAAAGAAATACAGATTTAGAAAATAAAGAACAGGTTGCAAAACAAGTAGGAATAGGTGCTGTTATATTCCAGGAATTATTTAATAACAGAATAAAAGATTATACATTTTCTTGGGAGAAAACACTTAGCTTTGAAGGTGAAACAGGACCATATGTTCAATATACATATGCAAGGACTTGCAGTATTCTTCGTAAAGCTAATTTAGAAGTAGATGATAATGTTGATTATTCAATATTAACAGATAAGGAAGCATTTAATGTTATTAAAAAATTAGATGGTTTTAAAGCATCAGTACTTGGAGCTCATGATAAATATGAACCTTTCTATATAACAAGATATATAGTTGGCTTAGCACAGGAATTTAATCGTTTCTATCATGAATGTCCAATAATTGTAGAAGATGAAGAAGTTAAAAAAGCAAGATTATTATTAACAAAAGCAGTAAACACAGTATTGAAAAAAGGTATGGAACTGTTAGGTATGGAATCACCTGAAAGAATGTAGTGCATTTACCCTATTTTTCAACAATACTTCTTATGTTTCGTCATTGACCAGCGAATAAAGTAAAAATATAATTAAATTGAGTGCAATGAAGGATTGCACTTAATTTTTTATTAAAAAACATAAGGGTGATAAGATGAAACGTGAAAAATACTTGACAATTCTTCTTGTAATTTGTATGTTGTCTTATTATATGATGGTTAATTTAACTATGGCAGCAGAAAAAGAGGATGTGTCCCAGAATTATGTTGAACCAAACAATATGTTTATAAGAGAGTCTTTAGTATCAAATTTAAAAAAATCATTAGTAAAGGAAAAAAGATTAATAGAATATACACAACAAGTTACTAATTTTAGCTATGATGAATGCCGTTTTATAATTAAAGAATGCAAAGAAAAGGAATTGGATCCTTTTATAGTTTTAGGTATTATAAAAAGAGAAAGTGATTTTAACCCATACGCTAAAGGAGCAGCGGGAGAACGTGGGTTAGGACAGCTTATGGATAACACTGCAAAATTAGTAGCAGAAAATTTAGGGTATATTTATGAACCGGATAAATTATTTGATGTTAGATATAACCTAAAGTTAACAATAACTCAATTGAGTTATTTATATAATCTTTACAATCAAGATGTGCATAAAGCACTTACTGCATATAATAGAGGTCAACAGGGTTTAGAAATTTATATGGAAAGCAATATGTCAAATAAAGCTAATCCGGCAGAAAGTGATTATTCACGGAAAGTTTTAATATTTGCAGCAGAGTATAGAAATTCATTTGATGAAAATCTAAATACTAAATTTGCTTTATAATATTATTAAATGTATAATAGAATCGAAGGTTTATAGATTGATGAAAAAGCCCGCCTATATCGTTGCCGTTCACCCGGCGCCTTGCAGAACGAACTTTTCAACAATCTATCAGTTTGGCGACATATTTTAGACTTTGTCAAGAAGCTGAAGAATTAATCGATTCTATTTTTGTGAGGTTTAGATGCAATCAATAATATATAGTTTATTAATTAATTGTTTTGAAGATAATTTTTGTGATAAAATTCCTAATATAGATTTACAATTGTTTTTAATCAGTGTAAAATCACTTGTTCCTTACGAAGACAAAATAGGGTGTTTTTTTGATGTTGAGAGATATGAAAAAGAACTTGAGCTTTTAAAATTGTACAAGAACGGAGAAAATGAAGTTTTAGATAACTATTTTAGCAATAACAAATTATCAACGCTTGAAGATGATTTATTAGAATCAAAAATAATTCCAATTGTTATAGCGAACACTGATTGGGACATTTTAATAAACGAAGTTTTAAAAGCTGTAACTGTATACTCTTTTAATCAGAATATTTTACTAAATGCAATTATTATATCATCTGTGATTGATATATATTTAAATAATAAGGATGTTCAGTTCGATATGATAAGTGAGATTACAAAAGAAAGGATTATTGGGTTTTCATTAAAGGAATTTTTTAAAGCCAATAATATTATTGTTGATAAATATAACTTTATAGATTTTGAAAAAGAAAGAATTAAGTTAATAACAAAAAATATTATATCTGATATTATTAAAAATGAATATAGATCAATTAATTATATTTTAAATAACAAATCTGAAATTACTTTAGAAAGCGAAAGAGATTCTGTTCTAAATAACTTTTCGGTATATTTAAGCAAGTTGAGGAAGGGCATAATTAGTCCGGATAAATTGAAAATACCTCAAGAAGATATACCTGAATTTAATATGTTTTTAAAGTATTCTTCATTTAACCATCCTCTGTTGGGAAAGTGTAAGGTTGTTAAAAGAGAAGACAAATCGGTTATAATCAGAAACAAATCCGGATTAATTAAGGTGAATATATGAAAATATTATTAGTAACTCTTGATTCTAAATTTATTCATGCGAATCTTGCTGTAAGATATTTAAAAAGGTTTTGCGAAGCAGATGGATTAAGTATTGATATAAAAGAGTTTACAATCAATCAAAAAATAGAATACATATTAGATGAAATAATTTCATCTAAGGCTGACTTGATTTGTTTTTCAACATACATTTGGAATGTTGAATATGTAAAGGAAATCGCATATATAATTAAAGAATCAACTGAGAACGTTAAAATCTTGTGCGGTGGACCGGAGGTCTCCTTTGAAGTAGAATCATTTATGAAAAAAGAACCATATATAGATTTTGTTATATTTGGAGAAGGAGAAATTACCTTCAAGGAATTTTTGAATGAACTCAATAAAAAACAATCAAGTTTCATAGAAATAAAAGGTTTAGCATATAGAGAAAAAGAAAATATTTTTATAAATGAACAAAGAGAACCTATATTAAACTTAGATATAATAAATTATCCATATGAAGAGCAAGAGAAATTTGAAGACAAAATAATTTATTATGAATCGTCAAGAGGTTGTCCTTTCTGCTGTAGCTTTTGCATGTCATCAATTGATAAAAGATTGAGAGTTTTTTCAATAGAAAGAGTTAAAACGGATCTTTTAATGCTATTAAAAACAAAAGCAAGACAAATCAAATTTGTTGATAGAACATTTAATGCCGATTATAAACGATCAATGGAAATTATAGATTTTATTGTTGAACATAACATAAATAATATGACAATCCATTTTGAAATAACTGCTGATATAATAAATGAAGAATTTTTAAAGTACTTAAAAACACTTCCAGTAAATATGTTTCAGTTTGAAGTAGGAGTACAGTCTTTAAACGAATCAACCTTATTAGAGATAAATAGACATATGAATATTGAAAAGTTGTTTAAAGTAATTGAGGAAATAAGAAATAATAAAAATATACATATTCATCTTGATTTAATTGCTGGATTACCATTTGAAGATTACAATACATTTAAAATTTCATTTGACGGAATTCATAAATTGAACTCTGAAAAAATTCAATTAGGTTTTCTAAAGGTTTTAAAAGGAACTAAAATATACAATGATATATCTAAACATGAAATTAAGTATAGAAAGTCAGCTCCCTATGAAGTTATTAGTACAAAGTACTTAACACTTGAAGAATTAATAAAATTAAAAAATATTGAAGAAATAGTTGATAAATATTATAATGAAAAATATTTTGAAAAATCTTTGAACTATATATTTGAAAAAATATATAGAGAGTCTTATTTTGATTTTTATGAATCTTTTAGCTTGTATTGGAAAGATAAAGATTTGTATCGTATGTCTCACAGCAGAAAAAAGCTTTATAAATTATTGATTGATTATATAAAATATATAGACAGATTAAATGAAGATTTTGTTAATGCTATGCGTTATGATTTTGTTTTTAATAATCAATTTGAAGATTTACCTGACTATTTGAACAGAAATGCTGAAGATAAATATAAATTAATTAAAAGATATCTGGCAAATGATTTTAATTTTAAAAGCAAATATTTTCATGACATTCATAAGAACGAAAAAATAGTAAATGATTTTAGGATAGTTGATATCAATAATACAGCTACACTATTTATATATAAAGATAAGGTAAATATTTTTAATAGGTGTGTTACATACAATATAAATGATTTGATTGGAGAGATAGATTATGAATAAAAGAGATAAGTATTTTGATGAATTCTATGAAAAGAAAAAGAACGACATATCATTTATTACAATTAAAAAAGGTGCTTCAATTAGTTTTAAAGATAATACTTTTATATCTAATAAAGAACTGCCTATACCAATTAGAATTTCTAATTTATTAAAAGATATAGATAAACAGAAAGAAATGGATGGTATATCATTAAATAATATAATAGATGGAATAATCTATTTGTTTGGTGTTGACAAAAAAATTGAATTTTTACAAGACTATCATAAAATGTTTAAAGCTTTAAAGTTTGAAGTAAGTCCATACATAGTATATTGTATCAACAATTTCGATGAAAATGAATATGAAGATGGTATTGTTTATGGTAAAGCATTAGTTAATATAGAAGAAAATGAAAGAAGTTGTTTTGTTTACGCTAGCACTTTAGAAAAGATGGGACTTAAACTCTATTCAGATAAGAATGATGAATTAAGCGGATATTATCTTGGAGAAGCAAATAAGTATTTTGAAAAGTGCTTGGACTATAATGATAAATCTGCATTAGCTCATTATAAATTAGGATACTATTACAAAAGAAGTCAGCAGTATATAAAAGCTAAGCTTATATGGGAAAAACATCAGGAATACGATGACGATGCATTAAGAATAGACGAAATAAGAAATGAATTAATTCAATTACAGCCATATGTAGATTTTGAAAATGGCTATAATCTTGTTTTGAAAGATCAACCTGAAAAAGGATTAGACTTATTATTGCCGCTTGTAAAAGAATTTAGTAATTGGTGGAACTTGCTGTTTTTTATAGGACTTGCTTATAGAATGCTTGGAGATTATAAAATAGCTGAAACATATTTTGAGAATGTACTAAAAATAGAAAAGTATCAGAAAGATGCCTTAAATGAATTGGGATTATGTAAGCTTTGTAGGGGTAAGTATGTTGAAGCGGCTGAATTGTTTTCAGATTTATTAGGATTTGACCCCGGCAATTGCGAAGTGTTTTGTAATCGTGCAGTAGCGTATATGTATAATAATCAGTTAGATAGAGCGAAAGAAGATATAGAAACAGCATTAAAAATCAATCCAGATGATCCTGTTGCATTAGGGATAAAAGCTGAATTAGACAAGTAAGTTACTGGGAAAAGATATTTGCTTAGAAGTTGTATAGCCGTTTAATCATAACAGGTGTTTGATTGACGGCTCTTTTTATTTGTATGCAACAATAATATCAACTGTAAAATAATGTATAAATAAATTGTTAAAAAGGGGATTGACAAAGATAATTAAGTAAGCTAAAATAATAAAGCATTTATCAGAAAAATGTAAAAATTAGTTGAAAAATAAGTAAAAATTTTATTGACAATTAAAAATACATATGATAAACTAACAAAGCTGTGGATTTTTTAAAAATGAAGATTTCACAAGAAAAAATTGTCAGTTGACAACGGACTAAGATTCGTGCTAAACTGACATTCCTGTCACAGAGAACAGGAGAAAAAGAAAAAAATAACAGTTGACACGAAAGAGAAGATGTGATAGACTGTTCAAGCTGTCCCAAGAGGATGGCGGGTAAGAAAAAACGAACATAGACAATAAAACAGCATAAGAAACCTTTGAGAGTTCTAAGAAAAAAAGAACAAACAAGAAGTAAAGAAAAGATAGATAATGCATAGCGTTATCTTGAGCAAGAA
>JAEZGU010000252.1 GCA_023416855.1 Bacillota bacterium | reverse complement strand
GAAGCAACATAACTATCACCAGCACTTACCTTAAATGGCATTACAAAAGCATTTTCTATCAACATAGCTTCTGCTTCAGCAAACAGTTCATATCTTTTTGCTAAATCAATTACTTCTTCCTTAGCTTCATTTACTTTAGCTTCATATACTTCATAAATATTTTTTCCATCTGCTGTTACATCAGTAGTAAATTCAGGGAAGTTATAATTGAAGCCCCTCTCAAATGGATCTGTGTAAGTTTGTGGGTCTGCGTAGTCAGGTCCCCAGTTAACATTCATAAATGCATAATTTCCAGCACGTCTTGTTCCGTCAAGGAATCCTGTTGGTGCATGCGGAAGCAATGTTATTTCTATATAATCTGTTCCAAGCACTGTTTCAAGTTGTTGCTTAACTACTTGCGCTTCCTGTGCCCAAAATGTACTGTTCGTATTATATGGCATCAAAATTTTTACAGGAAATTTTGCTCCTGCAGCTGTAAGCTCTTCCACAGCCTTTTCCTTGTAAGTTTTTGCCTCGTTTTCATTATAGAAATCTTTTTCATATATAGCAGCTAATGCTCCTGTTTGTGTATAATCCAAACCATCCTGAGAAGCAAAGGTAGGAGGTGTTATTGAGTTTATAATTCTATATTCCGGATTATACGGATCTTCAGTTGCTATAGCTGCAACTCTATTGAAAGCTGATACTATTGATTTACGGAAATTTGCATTGTTAACTGCGATTTTCCAGTTATCAGGCTCATAGCTTGCATCAAATTGCGGTTTAAAGTTAAATACATAGAAGTATGTATATGTTCCTAATTTGCTTGGTCTAACATGATTCTTGTACTCAGGATTATTCATCCATTCATCAAGACTGGTTGTAGGTATCAAGACATGTGATGTTTCACCACGTCTATACATTTCACCTGCCAATGCTGTCGCTTCTTTATTATATCTATAATTAATTTCAGTTATATATATGTTTGCTGCATCCCAATAAGTTGGATTTTTTACTAATTTTCTTTGCATTTGAGGTTCAAATTCACTTAACAAATATGCCCCATTATACAATAACGTAGAATTTGCTGTTCCGAATTGGTCTCCCATTTCTTCTAAAAACGGACCATATGCAGGGAAGAAACAAATGTATGACACTAAAGATTCAAAATAAGGAACTGGAGATTTAAGTGTATAAATTAGTGTATAATCGTCTTCTGCCCTTACGCCAACTTGAGAAAAATCAGTTATATTACCTTTGAAATATTCTTCTGCATTATTAATCACACCATAAAACAAGTTGGCTGTTGCAGATTCATTTTCAGGAGTTAACAGATATTTAGCAGCACTAACAAAGTCATGAGCTGTTGTTTCTGCAACTTCATTTCCTTCAAAATCAACCCACTTAACACCTTTTCTAATGTTAAATGTCCATGTTAAGCCATCTTCAGATACAAACCAAGATTCAGCCAATGCCGGTTGAATTACTCCATATCTGTCATAATCTACTAAAGAATCAACTAAATTAGCTGAAATAAGCATATCTACGTTTGTAGTAGTTACTAAATAATTCAATGTAGTAACTTCTTCAGCATACGCTTGTGTATAAATTTGTTCAGTAGCATATCTACCGCTTCCTGTAATGTCTTCTTGTATAGGTCCTTCAGGTTGGTCTGGTTGGTTTGGTTGTTTAGGTTCAGTGTTTGTTCCACTGGAACATGCTGATAAAATCAAAGTGAGTACTAATATTAATGATAAAAATCTCTTCATTTTCCCCTCCTACATATTTATATAATAAAATTAGCATACTAATATTATTATCAATGTTATCGTTTTCATGGTTCTTAATAAATGGTGCACCTGAGAGGAATCGAACCCCTGGCACATGCCTTAGGAGGGCACTGCTCTATCCTTCTGAGCTACAGATGCACATTCTGACTTAAAAAAATACTACACTAATTTACTCATTTTGTCAATATACATATGATGACATTGATGCGTGAGAATTATACATTATATGTATAATTATTTAGATGTTTATTTGTTTGTATAGCAAATTATACCTTAAAATAAACAAAAGATGCTTTAGAATTTTTTGTCGAAATTAATAAAAATACAAAGCATCTTTTTATATACACTAAATTATTTTCAAAATATTAAATTTTCTGACTGTTATAATTAATTAAAAATACTCTCAAAAAATCTAAATATCCTGATAATTAAATTTGCTTTTTCTATATTCTTGTTTACTATTGCATCTACTTGCTCAATTTCTTCACCATTAACAAATATACTAATTGTACCTATTTTATCTCCTGATTTTAAAGGTGCTTTTACAATATCATTATATGAAATCTTTGTTTTGATTATATCATCATTTTTTAATATTTTACTATAATCTACAGCTGCGTAAATATCTACTGTACCATCCTTAGAATTTGAAATAAAAACCTGATCTACTAATTCTGATGATTTAATTATTTTTCTATAGCTATAATTATTTTTACCGTATTCTAACAATTCCTTTGTTTTATTAAATCTATCATCATGGGTAGACGCACCCAATATAATACTAATCAATCTAAAATCCTGCTCTCCTCCGTTAACTGGCATAGTTGATACAAGGCATATGCCAGCTTTATCAGTAAAGCCCGTTTTTAAACCATCAGCGCCTTCTACATATCCAAGTATAGGGTTTGTTGCTGCTTTTCTAAAATTTCTTTCTGTTACTACCAGCTCATTTAGTCGTGTAACTTCCAATACTTCCGGATATTCAGTCAATATTCGTCTTGTTAACTTATATAAATCAGATACAGACATATGATTCTGACCTGTCATTTCATCATTTATTGGTAAGCCATGAGGATTGATAAAGCTTGCTGACAATAAACCTAAATCTGATGCTTTTTCATTCATAATTTTAACGAAATTATCTACCGTTCCTGCCACATGTTCTGCAATTGCAGTAGCACAGTCATTGCCTGAGACTATTAGCATACCTTTAACAAGCATACTCAACTTTACTGTCTCTCCTGATAATAACCCAAACTTACTTCCTTCTGTAGAAGCAGCATGTCCACTTATTAAAACATCATCATCTAAAGAAATTTCACCATTGGATATGGCGTCCATCATTACCATATAAGTCATTAACTTAGATATGCTTGCAATAGCTAATTGCTCATTTATATTATATTCATATAAAACTTCACCAGTCTCTAAATCACCTAGCAATGCACCCTTAATATTATTGTTAATATTAATGTCACCATATACAACAGTATTAGTTAGAATAACTATTAAAAGGCAAACAGAAAATATCCTTTTTATCTTTTTCATAAGTATCCTCCAATTCATTCTAATAATAATTATATATTAATTTTCGACAAATTGCATTATTAATTTGATGATTGTAAATAATTAACTGATATAGCACCAAATTTGATGTTTACATAATTTAACCCAAAATACATATTATATATTAACGAATAAAAAGGGGAGTGTATATGAACAGATATCATAAATCAGCAATAATCTTAGCGGTTGTTTTTGAATTAATAATTATATATACCGGCTCAGTATATTTATTATATAATAATTATGAAGGTTTCAAGCTATCGCTTTTAGCAGCTGTCAGCATCTTAATTCCTTTTATAATATACTTAACCGCTAAAAGGACTAATTTAGATATTCCTCAAAATTTTCAATTGTTTGGTGTATTGTTTATTTTTACAGCTCAATACTTTGGAGAAATCAATAAATTTTATGAACTAATATGGTGGTGGGACTTAATGCTCCATGGTGCGTTTGGAAGCTATGCAGTCTTTACTTTTCATTATATTGTAAAAAAAATAATAAGAAAAGAAGTTGAAATTTCACAAAAAAAATATAAAATGACTTTATCATTAATCTCCTTTTGTTTTGCAGTTGCATTAGGAGCATTGTGGGAAATATTTGAGTTTTCCGGTGATTTTTTGTTTAATACGTGCATGGTTAAGGGAGGATTAGAAGATACAATGAGTGACTTAATAATAAAAACTACAACTGCATTAATTACTTCATTAATATACTATAAAAAAAATTAAAGTCATCCTTCATTTTTATTAGGATGACTTATATTATGAGTTTATTTCTCTATTTTCTCTAAACCTCTCATATAAGGTTTTAATACCTCAGGTATTGTTACTGAACCATCTTCATTTTGATAGTTTTCCAATATAGCTGCAAATGTTCTTCCTACTGCTAACCCTGAACCATTTAATGTGTGAATTAATTTTAAACTACCCTTATCTTTAGGTCTGTATTTTATATTAGCTCTTCTTGCTTGAAAATCCTCAAAATTTGAACAAGAAGAAATTTCTACATATCTGTTGTAACTTGGCATCCAAACCTCTATATCATATGTTTTAGCTGAACTAAAACCAATATCTCCTGTACAAAGTTCAACAACTCTATATGGAATTTTTAATCCTTTTAATATTTCTTCAGCGAAGCCTGTTAATAATTCAAGTTGTTTGTAAGAATCTTCCGGGGTTGAATACATAACCATTTCAACCTTATCAAATTGATGATTTCTAATTAAGCCCCTTGTATCTCTTCCGGCTGAACCGGCTTCTGCTCTAAAGCACGGTGTATAAGCTGTCATATATATAGGTAAATTAGATTCGTCTATTATTTCATCTCTATATATATTTGTAACAGGTACTTCAGCAGTTGGAATTAAATAATAATCTTTCTGATTTAACTTAAACATATCTTCTTCAAATTTAGGAAGCTGCCCTGTTCCGTACATACTTTCTTTATTAACCATAAAAGGAGGTGCTATTTCTGTAAAACCATGATCAATAGTGTGCTTATCAAGCATATATGCTGTTATTGATCTTTCTAACCTAGCTCCTATACCCTTAAACATTGAGAATCGAGTTCCGGTAATTTTAGTAGCTCTTTCAAAATCTAATATATTTAGGTCAACTCCTAAATCCCAATGAGGTTTTAATTCAAAATCAAATTTCCTTGGTTCTCCCCATCTTCTAATTTCCTTATTGTCTGCATCAGATGCTCCTACAGTAATATCCGGGTTTGGAGTATTTGGTATGCTTAACAATTCTTCTTCAATTTTTAAATCAATTTCTTTTATATCACCATCAAGAACTTTTACTTTTTCAGCTAAATCCTTCATTTCCTGAAGTATAGCTGTTACATCCTTTCCTTCTTTTTTCAATAAAGGAACTTGCTTAGAAACTTTGTTTTGTTCAGCTTTCATATTTTCAGCTTCAACTATCTTCTCACGTCTTAATTTGTCTAATTCTAAAACATTTTTTAAATTTAGTTCAGAATTTCTTCTTTTTAATAGTTCCTCTACTTCTTCTGGATTATTTCTAATTCTTTTAATATCTAACATTTTACTCCTCCTATAAAAAAATTAACCTCGTCTCTATAACTAAGAGACGAGGTATACTCGCGGTGCCACTCTAATTATTATATATTAAATATATAATCACTTGATAAGTTAACGCCTACAACGTCCAGGTTGCTACTCCTGAATACTCCGGAACGGATTCAACTTTTTTCTATATTGGCTTACACCAACCGCCAACTCTCTTGTATAAAACAAAAGTTTACTACTTTCCATCATTGATTTATATGTAAATATAATATATCATTAATATTTTGTCAAGGTCTAATTAATATTTTAATGAATTGCCGGAGATATAATGCACAACGCTTCTGATTCTTCATTACAACTATTAAAAATCATATGACCGTTATTCTCAGGAACACAAATACTATCTCCTTTTGATAAAGTAAAGATCTTATCTCCAATATGACATTGTATTTCTCCTGATAGAACATAAATACACTCTTGTGATTCATTTATAATTACGTCTTCACTTAGCCAGCTTTTTGGATTAAGTCTATATAGAAAAGCTTCAATTTGATTGTTTTTTTCACCTTTATTTAATATTGGTGTAATAAACTCTAATTCAACATTGATATTTCCAAACTTAACCTTTGTTCTTTCACTTTCTGCAATAGTTATAACACTTTTATCGTCATCTTCTAAAAATAATGCTGCTAATGGTATCTCTAATGCATCTGCCAACCTTTTCAAAACCGATAGCGAAGGAGATATTAAATCTCTTTCTATTTGCGATATGTACCCTGATGTTACATTTATTTGTTCTGATAATTCTACGATTGTTAAATTTTTGCTTTTTCTAATACTTCTAATCTTTTCTCCAACCACTTTTATCCCCTCATCACATTAATACTCTAATTTATATTATACACAAAAATACATATATGTCACGAAAATGTTTACATTTTTTGAAAACTATGTAGTTTTTAAACTTCTTTTATTGATTTGTGTATTTTTATTTTACTTTTCATATAATGCATAATATGTTATAATAATCTATTAATCATAAGCAGAGCTTGTTTGATTTGTTTAATGTTAAAAGGGGTTTTACAATGAATGAATACAATGAAAAATTTATAGAGGAAAATAATTATCTTAATGAAATTATTGACTTGTTAAAATGCTATTTAAGTTTTGATAAAGATAAGCTTTCAGAGCAAAAATCTGATTTAATAGAAGCAAGAAAAGAAATGTGGGAAAATACTACACATTCTTCAGCAGATTTTGATAAGCTAACAGATTTAAATCAATACTTAAGTGCACTTAACATGCAAACTTTTAGCTATACTGAGCTTGAAAAACGCATTGCGAAACATGAAAAAATGGTTAATAATCCGTACTTCGCGAGAATTGATTTTACTGAAGAAGGATATGATGATACTGAAAAGATATATATAGGGCTTTTTAATCTAATGGATGAGCAAACCCATGATATTAAAGTCTATGATTGGCGCGCTCCAATTTCAAGTATATATTATCGTTCGGAAATAGGACCTGTTGAATACCAAGCACCCTCTGGGAAAATAAAAGGATCAATATCATTAAAAAGACAATATAAAATTACCAAAGGTATTTTAGAGTACTTTTTTGATAGCAACGTTAATATAATTGATGAAATGCTTATGGAAGCTTTATCAAAAAATATGACAGAAAAAATGAAAACCATTGTTGAGACTATACAAAAACAACAGGATTTAATAATTCGTGACTTGAAAAATGACCTTCTAATTGTTCAAGGAGTCGCCGGAAGCGGAAAATCCTCGGTAGCTCTTCATAGAATAGCTTTTTTATTATACCAAGGTCTTAACTTAAAATTAAGCTCTAATAATGTAATAATAATATCACCTAACACTTTATTTTCAAAATATATATCAAATGTGCTACCTGAGCTTGGTGAAGATAATATTAAGGAGTTTACCTTTGAAAGTATATTCAATAGGCTTTTTGAAGGTACTTTATCAGTGAAAACAAAAAGTGAAAACTTCGAAAATATAATTTGTACCAAGTCAGAGACACATAGAGATTTTTTAAGAACTAATGATGATTTTAAAGGGTCGTCTGTTTTCATGCAAATTATTGATAGATTTATTTATTACTTTGAGCATAAATTAATACAATTTGAAGATGTATACTTTAACAATAAAGTAATTGAAAATAAACATCTACTTAAAGCTTTTTTATTAAGCGGTAAATTAGATATGCCAACAGCGAAAAAATTAAAAATTATTGAAAACAGAATAATGGAAAAAATCCGTGACAATAAAAATGATAGAAGAGATAAAATTGAAAAAGCAGTTAATAAGTCTAATACTCATGAGTTTGAAATTAAAAGTTTTACAAGAGTATTAGCGGCTAAAGAAACTAATTCATTTATTGATAGAATTCATAAATTTACTGAGTTTAGTAGCTATGAATTATATAAAAAATTATTTAGTGATAAAAATTTATTTAAAACTTTAGCAAAAGATTTAGTTCTTCCTGATAACATAGAAGAAATTATTGATTATACAAATAAAACAATTAATGACATGTATAATATACCTTATTCTGATGGTATTGCTTTAATGTACCTTAAAATAAAAGCTGAAGGAGTAGATGTATTCAGTAATATAAAACAGGTAATTGTTGATGAAGCTCAGGATTATTATCCAATGCATTACTACGTTCTGAAAAAATTATTCAGAGAAGCAAGATTTACAATTGTTGGTGATGTAAATCAATCAATCGAAAAGAAAAGTGATTTATCTTTTTATGACGACATTATATCAATATTTGATTTTGAAAAAAGTAGCAAAATATATTTAAATAAAAGTTACAGAAACTCTTATGAAATAAGTAAATTTAGTGAAAAACTGTTAGAAGAACAAAACATTTATACTGAATATTTTAAAAGAAATGAAGAAAAACCCAAGATTGTTTATGAACATAATACACTAAAATTAGATAATAAAATAATTGATGATATTAAAAAATACAAATCTTTAGGATATAATTCTGTTGCAATAATATGTAAAAACAGAAAAGAAGCATCTGATTTATTTTTTAGATTAAAAAATCATATTGACCTTAAGCTTGTTGATTATGTAGGAGAACAAAATATATCGGGAGTTATAATAGTACCTATTTACTTAGCAAAAGGGTTAGAATTTGATGCAGTTATGTTGTATGAAACAAATGATAGTAATTATAATACCATTTATGATAAGAAGCTGTTGTATGTAGCATGTACGAGAGCACTGCACAGATTATCACTATACTATACAGGAAAAATAAGCAGATTTTTACAATAAAGTTTGAGCTATCGAAGTTTTCGTTCGATAGCTCTTTTTTTATTACTTGATATTTCCAAGGTAATAATAAAAGTAACATACTATATAGTGACACATATATTATAGTATATAAATTTTATATTAAGGAGTGTATATATGGACAATATGTATAATAATAATCCTCATATCTATGACGGCACAGATGATTTCGCCATGAATAATGATATGTATGATGTATATAGTACAAGATATGATAACAGAAGATTTATGGATGACTATTTCAGAAGATATAATGACATGTACAATTATGACAGAAGGTTTGATAGGAGATTTGATAGAAATAGATATTATCAATATCCGTATTGCGACAGATATGGCAGATGCGACAACTCTCTTTGGTGGTTGTTCTGGCCATTCTTCTTTCTATAATCCAATTCAGTGAGCAGTTGATTAGCAATCATTTGGCATTTGAGTAGCGATTAATAAAAACGAAGGGAGATTTCTCAAATTTTGAAATGGCACAATTTTGTCACACTCCATAATGAAAGATCTCCCTTGAAATTGCTTTAATTCTATTGCCAGCCTATCGCAAATCCACTGCTAATCTATCGGCAATCCATCGTTTAAAACCTTCTGCTTCCGGGTTTTACAGGTTTTGATCCTTTAACGCATAATGGACAATTGTCAGGTTCATAGGTTTCAAAATCTAATTCTGTTGCACTGTATATAGGTAAAGAAATTTGGCTTGATTTCCGATCTACAATACATCCTATTCCCACAACTTCTCCTCCCAATTTTTTCAACACCTCAACTGTTTCCATAGATGATTTACCTGTTGTTACAACGTCCTCCATTATAAGGATTTTTTCTTTAGGTTTTATTTCGAAACCACGACGTAGAGTCATTATATTATTTTCCCTTTCAGTAAATACAGCTCTTATTCCTAATTGTCTACCTAACTCGTATGCTGCTGTTATTCCACCCATTGCAGGACCAACTATAACATCCAAGTCTAAATCCTTCACTTTTTCAGCCACTATTGATATAACCATTGCTGACTTGTCCGGATACTGCAATAGTTTAGCGCACTGACAATATTTGTTACTGTGCTTGCCAGATGATAATAAAAAATGTCCTTCCAACAATGCTCCACTATCTTTTAGTATTTCTACTACATCTATACTCATAATTTCCTCCTACGTTATATTATTCCTCTTATTTCATCTAAACTTTTTATTCCTTCCCTATCCATATATTCTGATAACCCATTAATAATATCTATTGCAATATCCGGTTTTATAAAGTTAGCTGTTCCTATTTGTACTAAAGTTGCTCCTGCCATAATAAACTCTATGACATCCTCTGTATTCATAATGCCCCCTAAACCGCAAACAGGTATTTTTACATTTTTGGTAGCTTCATGAACCATTCTAAGAGCGATAGGTTTAATACATGGTCCAGATAAACCGGCATAAATATTATCGAATACTACCTTTCTATTCTTAACATCTATCACCATTGCTTGAATTGTATTTATAAGCGAAATACCATCTGCGCCAGCTTCTTCACAAGCTATTGCCATATCAGATATACTTTCTGCGTTAGGAGACAATTTTACCATTAATGGTTTTTTACATATTCTCTTTACTTTAGATACTATATTATATGCAACTGACGACTTAACTCCAAATGCCATACCTCCCGTTTTTACATTTGGACAAGATATGTTTAATTCAATTAAGTCTATATCTGTTTCATTTAACTTATATATACCTTCAAAATAATCTTCTTCACAATGTCCACCTAAATTAGCAATTATTACTGTATTATAATTCTTCATTCTTGGAAGCTCATTACTAATAAAACTGTCAATTCCGGGATTTTGTAGCCCTATACTATTTATTAATCCCATAGGAGTTTCCCAAATTCTAATACCAGTATTACCTTGTCTTTCTCTATGAGTTAAACCTTTGCTACAAATTCCTCCTAACAAAGATACATCATATATTTCAGAAAATTCTTCACCAAATCCATATGTTCCTGAAGCTGTTAAAACAGGATTTTTAAATTCTAATCCCATTGCTGTAGTAGTTAAGTTTGCCATATTATCACCTCAATTCATCTGCTAAAAAAACCGGACCATCCTTACATGCTCTTTTATATCCATCCTTTGTTTCAACAGTGCATCCAAGACATACTCCCATGCCACAAGCCATTCGTCTTTCAAGTGAAACAAAGCAATTAATATTATTCTTCCTGCAAATTTCAATTATTTTATTCATCATTATTTCAGGTCCACATGTAACCACTGTATCATAATTATTAAAGTCAATAAAATCTGTAATAAATCCTTTTTCACCAATGCACCCATTTTCAGTACTCACTAATGTATTAGCTGCATTTTGCCTAAATAATTCATCCAAGTATACTGAATCTTTATATCCTAAATATGCATCAGCCTTTTTCCCTAATGACTTTGTTAAGTATAGTAGAGGTGCTATACCTATACCCCCACCAATTATTGCTACCCTTCCTTTTAATTCATTTAAGTCAAATCCATTACCAAGAGGACCAAACAATTGTATTAGTTCATTTTCTTTCATTGTACTTATTTTATTAGTACCAACTCCTTCTATTCTATATAGAAAGATAACTTCGTTATTATTATAGTCGTTTACACTTATAGGTCGTGGTAACAAAAATGAGTTATCTAAGGTTTTTAACATAAAAAATTGTCCAGGAATTATATTTCCTGAAAACTCAACCTTTAATTTGAATATTTTATTTGAAATTATCTTATTTTCTATTATTCTACTGTTTATTACTTTCATATTTCCTCCCTCTTTTCAGAACGACACAGGGGTTGTTCAATATTATATATGTGCTCTAATGTCGTCTCTCATTCTAATAACTTCATTTCGAGCGCATAAAGCAAAGTTATCGGATCCATCTCTTTCTTTTTTATAAGATAAAAGGATTCCTCTGGAGGAATTTACTACAGCACCGTTTCCATCCACTAAGTACGCCTTTATATCTTCTGCTTTTCCACCCTGCGCACCATAACCGGGAATTAATAAAAATGATGTTTTTAATTTATTTCTTAAAACTTCGCTTTCTTCATTATTTGTAGCACCTACTACTGAACCAATTGAACTAAATCCACAGCTACCCACATATTTTTCTGCCAACTTTTCTACCATACATGCCACATTCTCATATAAAGTGAGATTGCTACTGTCTTTAATATACTGAAAGTCTTTAGCTCCTTGATTAGAAGTTCTTACAAGTATAAAAATCCCCTTTTCATTTTCTTTTATATAATTTAAAAATGGTTCTATACTATCATTAATACCCATATATGGGCTTAATGTAACAAAATCTGCTTCAAAATCTCCGGTAAAGTGACCTATTGCATACATATCCGCTGTTTTAGATATATCGCCTCTTTTTATATCAGCAATTGATAATTGTCCTTTTCTTTTTATATACTTTAGTGTATCTGAATATACTTTTAACCCCTCAATACCTAAAGCTTCATAATAAGCTATTTGTACTTTATAGCATGCAGCCAAATCATAGGTAGCATCAATAATGTTTTTGTTAAAGTTGTATATTGCTTCTGCCTTACTGTTAAATAGTTTAGCGAATGACTCTGGAAGATAACTATAATCGGTGTCTAATCCAATGCATACATGACCATTTTCTTTTACATTTTTATATAATTTATCAACTATCATTTTTTCTCCTATCCACTTTTTTTTAAATTTTAGGGACGGGCCTTTATTCCTTAAGGTTCCGTCCCTATATTATTTTTTTATTCGTAAGCTGTATCGCAATATACACAACGATACACTTTATTGTTTTTGTCAGTTAATTTAAATTTGTGTGTTATTTCTTGTTCTATTGATGTTATACATCTTGGATTTTTGCATTTTACTACATTTTCTACTTCGTCAGGTAATTCAAGGTTTATTTTATTTATAATCACACTGTTGTCTATTACATTTATTGTAATTGTAGGATCTATAAAGCCAAGTACTTTTAAATCCATATTTATATTGTCCTCAACCTTTATTATATCCTTTTTACCCATTTTCTTACTTTTTGCATTTTTTATAATTGCAACACTGCAATCCATTTTATCAAGATTCAAGTATTTATAAACTTCCATTGCTTTTCCTGCTTGAATATGATCTATTACTAATCCTTTTTCTACACTATCTATGTTCAACATTATTTTTCCACCCCCAGCAATTTCATTAATAAAGCCATTCTTACAAATACACCATACTTGGTTTGTTTAAAATAACATGCTCTCTTGTCATTGTCAACTTCAACAGATATTTCATTTACTCTTGGTAGAGGATGAAGTATTATCATATCACTTTTTGCATTTTCAAGCTTTTCCATATTTAAAATATAGCTGTCTTTCAATCTTACGTAATCCGCTTCATTGAAAAATCTTTCTTTTTGTACTCTTGTCATATAGAGAACATCCAATTCTTCCATTACGTTTTCTAATCGTTCTACTTCCTTAAATTCTATATTATTTTTTATTAAAATTTCTTCTCTTATATATTCAGGGACTTTTAACTCGTCTGGTGATATAAGTATAAATCTTATATTTTCATATCTGGATAATGCTTTTATAAGTGAATGAACCGTTCTGCCAAACTTTAAATCTCCACAAAGTCCTATTGTAAAATTACTTAGTCTTCCTTTTAGAGACCTTATAGTTAATAAATCTGTAAGTGTTTGAGTAGGGTGTTGATGGCCGCCATCACCTGCGTTTATAACAGGCATATCTGTATTTAATGATGCCACTTTAGGTGCACCCTCTTTAGGATGTCTCATCGCTGCTATATCAGCATAGCATGCAATAGTTCTTATTGTATCTGCTACACTTTCTCCTTTTGCTGCTGAGCTTGATTCTGCTGATGAAAAGCCCATTATACTTCCACCAAGTCTTAGCATTGCTGATTCAAAACTTAACCTTGTTCTTGTGCTTGGTTCATAAAATAATGTGGCGAGAATTTTTCCTTTACATACTTCTGAATAATCATCAGGGTTTTTAATAATTTCATCTGCTAAGTTTAAAATTTCGTCTAACTCTTGGATGGATAAATCCATTGGCTCAATTAAGCTTCTTCCTTTTAACATTTTTCCTCCTTTTTAGCCTCTCAGGACTAATTTAAAAGTTTGAATTATTACTGGCTACAATCGAAATTTTTTTAATAAAAAAACTTCCATTGCAAAGCATAGGAAGTTTATAAACTCTCATAAAATTTGTAGTCCTTCCCAGCCTCTCTGTGCCAGATTAAAGGTTATTCAATTCTTAATTTATCTTATTACATATTAGATAACATGTCAATACATTTATTCATTATTTAATGAATCTTTTGGCTCTACTTGACTGACTATTTTCGTTATTCTTCTTTCTACTTCGCGTCTTGGCAACCATACCTGTCTCTCACATGTTGTACACTTTATTCTAAAGTCTGCTCCTACTCTTAGGATTTCCCAGTCAAATCCACCACATGGATGCTTCTTCTTTAATTTTACTACATCCCCTACATTTAATTGCATTGGCATTATCTCAACTCCTTATACAGTTATGACTTTCTGTGACTCAGTTATTATTTCTAATATAGCATACATATTTGAAACTGATCCAACCTGTAAATTGCCTTTAATTTCAAAGAAATCTAAACATGTTCCACATGAAACAATTTTTGTTCCAGCTACCTCCATCCTTTTCAAATCATCAATAGAATCTGAGCCTACAGTAGTAAGTTTAACCCCTGAATTCAAAAAAATCAAATAATCAGGATTCGGTTTTGTTTCTGACATGGTATATAGGAAACTTTTCATTAAAATTTTGCCTAAATCATCTGAACCCTTTCCAAGCTTATCAGTTGTTATTAAATAAGCACTTTTACCACTGTTTTTCTTTACTTCAACTTCTGCTTCTTTGTTTATAACTTCATCACATTTCTTTGATAATGTTATATATACTCCATCACTTTTATTCTCAGTACTAATTTCGTATTGCAATGATGTACCTAATTTAATTACGTTTTGTTTTGCAGTGTCATTATCTACAATGACAGTTATTTGTGTTTCTCCTATATCTGCTTCCTTCTTTGTTAATATAACAGGCTGCGGGCATGCTAATCCCCTTGCATCAACTAATTTCATATATTACTCCTTTAGTTATTATAAAATCCTTTGTAGTTCAAGTAGTTTAGTATTATATTGTTGTCATAAAATATTTTACTTGACTCAGAGTCCAATACACCTTTAGATATACCATTATCTTGCATAAATCCTATCAACGGTGATGTTAAAGCAAAAATAATGTAAAGAAATATAATTCCTTTGATAAAACCGGTACCCGCACCAAATATTCTATTCGTAATATTTAATATTGGTAATTTAAATATTAAGTTAATTAAATTAGACAATGCCACCAACAAAGCATAGACAATCAAAAATGTTATGATAAAACTTATTGATCTTACCACTATTATACTAATATTGTTAACAAAAATTTGAATTGTATCAGCTTGTGTCAAATCACCCGTCTTAATAATTGCGCTAAAAATGTTTTGAAGCTCAGTAGGTATAGTTATTGCATTATCCAACGATTCAATTATTTTAATTGAAGACTTTTTTTCTACAAAATCATGAACCTTCATAAAAAGCTTTGTATTATCCATTAAAAAATCTTCTACCAAGTAATATAATTCCTTACTTAAAAAGAAAGCTACAATAACTCCTAAGGTATCAAACAATGTTTTAATAAAGCCTCTTCTGTAACCCTGAAAACATGAATAACCTACGATGAGTAGCACAGCTGCATCAATATAGTTCATTTTATTCTTATTCCTCCTTTATCCCCTATGTTGGAAGTTCAATTTATTTGGCCTTTTATTAGCTTGTCTTTAAATAATATATTAATTTCTTTTCCCACTATTTCAAAATCAAATATACCCATTTCTTCATATATCTTATCTGCTTTACTATTATGAAGCAAATATATATTACTGTCACTATAAACGAAAATTTTATTATCATAAACCTTCAAATTTTTAACATTATCAGGCGCTTTATATATTTCTAAAATCTTACCTTGAAAATTATATGTAATTAATTCATTATAATTGTCTTTTTCAAACAATATGTATATCGTTTGTTCTTCATTATTTATATGGTAATCTATTATTTTATTAAATATGTTATTTTTCCACATTAACTTTCCATTTATATTGTAATAATAAATATTTTTTGTTCCTATGGCTATAACATTGTTATTTACAGATTGTATCTTCACTATTATTTCATCTTTTATTGTAGTTTCCCATAACTCAACGTCATCGAACAAATTAGAATAAACTGTATTAATCATAATACCATTTTCAAACCTCAATGTAGTTAAAGTATATCCTTCAGACTTATCACTTATAGAAATACCTGTAATCATATCATCAAACTTTTTATCTTCTACAATGATGTCATTATTATCATTGATAATATAAACTGAATTTAATCCGTCTTCATTTTTTAATATCATATAAGTCTTATTGTTTTCACGTGAAACATTTATTAAATCACCCTTAATTTCAGTCATTATATGCTTTTGATTGTTCTTATCTATGAGCTGAATAGTATTTTCTATCTTTCTAAACAGGTACTTATCCGTGACGAAAACTTGATTTGCAAATTCAGTATCTTCATTTTCCCAAACAATATCATTATTATATTTAAGAAAAACTGCTTTCTTATTATTATAGGTTATAATACCACCACTAAAGAACATATACTCATCTAATGTGTTAATTTTAGACACTTGTGTATTTTTTACACTATATACCTTTTTTTCATTTAATAGTGTCAAAATTTCTTTTCCATATGTTACATAAATCAATCCAAATATAATTGATAAACAAATTATAATAAAGACTATATATTTTTTCATAATTTCATCCTATCAACACTTATGTATTTTTATTATACCAAATTATTGCATTCTATGCATTAATTTTTATTTAACAAAAAATGCGATGCAATCAAAATTTATCAATGACTTATAAATAAGCAAGATAATACTTTAATATTACCTTGCTTTATTGTTAATTATTTTCCGAAATTTCTTTCAAAGCTTTTATTGCTGCTTTTATGTCAGCCATCTTATTAAAAGGCCCTACGCTAAATCTTACTACTCCAATTTTTTCAGTACCAATGGTTTTATGAGCTAATGGTGCGCAATGAAGACCCGGCCTAACAGCAATATTGTATTCGGTATCCAACTTAAAAGCTAACTCTGAAGAGTCAATGCCGTCTATATTTACCGAAACTACCCCACATCTTTCGTTTATATCTCTTGGGCCATAAATCTTAACTTTGGCGATTTCTTCTGCTCCATTGATGAATGCCTCAAGAAGTTTTTTTTCGTGGCTGTAAATCGATTTTATGCCGTTGCTTAAAATGTACTTTACTCCCTCATTTAATCCGGCTATACCCGGAAGATTATGAGTACCTGCTTCCAATTTGTCAGGATAAAAATCCGGCTGATAAATGTTGCTGGATTCGCTTCCTGTTCCACCTTCAACTAAATGTTTTATTTCATCATCACAATTAATTATTAAACAACCTGTCCCTTGTGGACCTAATAGTCCTTTGTGCCCCGGAGCTGCAAGTAAATCAATATTATATTTTTTCATATCAATATCTAATACACCTGCACTTTGTGAAGCATCCAACATATATAGTACATTTCTGTTTTTACATATGTTACCAATTTTTTCTATTGGAAATATTGTTCCCGTTAAATTCGATACATGTGTAGTGACAATTAATTTTGTATTTTTTCTTATAGCTTCTTCTAATTTTTCGACTTCTATTGTTCCATCATTGTTACATTGGACTATTGTATTTTCAATACCATACTTTTCCAACTCCATTAAAGGTCTTAAAACGGAATTATGCTCCATAGTTGTTGTTATAACATGATCCCCAGGATTTAAAATTCCTTTTATTCCTTTATTCAAGGCATCTGTAGCGTTAAAGGTCAATATTACTCTCATAGGATCATCTACATTAAATAAGCGCGCTAAATTTTCTCTTGTTTCATAAATTACCCTTGCACCTTCTATTGCCATTGAATGGCTTCCTCTTCCCGGATTCGCGCCATACTCTTTCATTGCTCTCATTACTTCATTATATACAGTCTTTGGTTTTGGATAAGTTGTTGCAGCATTGTCTAAATAAATCATTACATCACCTGCTAAAATTATTTTATTACTTATATATTATATGTACCAAGTTACACTTTGATATTTATTAGTCATTGTATATTATATTTCCACTACAAATTGTCATCTTTACTTTGCCTATCAGTTCATGACCAAAAAATGGCGAATTAGATGACTTTGAAACAAAATTATCTACAACCCACTTTTCATCTAATTTAAATATTACTAAATCCGCTTTTATACCTTCTTTTATACGTCCAGAATCTAGATTATATAATTTTGCAGGATTTATTGTCATTTTTTCTAACAGCTCCATAATATTTAGATGATTATCTTTAACTAAATAGATTATTCCTACTGATAATGAAGTTTCTAAACCTATTACTCCACTGGGTGCCTTAGTAAATTCTCTTTCTTTTTCCTCATTGCTGTGAGGGGCATGGTCTGTTGCTATAATGTTAATTATATTTTCTTTTAGACCATTAATTATTGCTAATCTATCCTCTTCTGTCCTTAATGGTGGATTCATTTTTGCATTTGTACCATAACTTATTACATCCTTTTCTGTAAGGGCAAAATGGTGTGGAGTAGCTTCAGCATAAATATCTGCACCGTTTAGTTTTGCATATTTTATTATTTCTACCGATTCCTTAGAGCTAACATGTTGTATATTTATCCTTGCTTTTGTTTTAAGAGCTAATACGCAATCTCTTGCAACCATAATGTCTTCTGCTGTTTTTAATGCTCCTCTTAATCCTAAACTTTCAGATATACTTCCTTCGTTTATCCCTGAGTTATATACTAAATTTGGATCTTCTTCATGAAAGCTAATAGGTACATTTATTTTCTTGGCTGTTTCCATTGCACGTAAAGCTATAGCTGTATTCATTATTGGAAATCCATCATCAGTAAAACCTACAGCACCTGAATTTTTAAGATTTTCCATATCAACTAACTCTAATCCTTTTAATTCCTTTGTTACAGCCGCTGTTGCCAGTACATTAATAGGTGTTTTTTTCCCCTTATTTATTATGTATTGTATAATATCATCTTTATCTGCAACCGGGTTTGTATTAGCCATACACACCACTGTTGTAAAACCGCCCTTTGCTGCTGCCTTAGCGCCGGATATTATATCTTCTTTATATGTAAACCCTGGATCTCTAAAATGAACATGAACATCTATCAAACCGGGTGAAACAATCATACCGCTTGCATCTATAATCTTATTTACATTAGCATACGAAATATTGTGTCCAATTTTTTTTATTATTTCTCCGTCTATTAATATATCGGTTACTTCATCTCTTCTGCTTTCAGGGTCTATTACCCTTCCATTTTTTATAAGTATCATTATATCACCCATATGTAGTATATCATAATTATACAGTATATAAAAGTATTTACATAGGGGAATACATCAAATTTGTTTAATAATCTTTGTTTTACAAATGGTGTTAGGACATCTTAGGGAAATGCATCAAATGGTGTTAGGGCATCTCAGGGAAATGCATCAAATTTGTTTACTCACTGCCGTTCGCACAAATTTGGCATTTTGTGCGTTTGGCCTACCGCCATTTGAACTGCGCTTTGCTTGTACAAATGGGGTTAGGGCATAAAAAAAAGAGGGTATTAACCCTCAATTTAATAAAAATGTAATATTTTATAATTATAATAATTTTTCTAATAACTTTTCATATTCTTCTTGTTGTTCTATTTCATATGCTGTTCTCTTGTTATAATGAGTATGAAGAAGTTTGTGAGACAAATGACTGTTTGGCTCTTTTAAAAACTCTTCATATAATTTAATTACTTCCGGATTTTTATGAGATTTTCTAAGTGGTAATGATCTATCAAGTTCATATAAAGCATCTGCTCTTTTTGACTTTGGATTTACTTCAAGTCGTGCTTTAGCAGATACATGTGATTGACCACCACCGTGAACACAACCTCCGGGACAAGCCATAACCTCAATAAAATGGTATTGTTTTTCACCATTTTTTACTGCATCTAATACCTTAGCTGCATTAGATGTTCCATGAGCAACAGCAACTTTTACTTCTGTGTCTTTTCCATCAATAGGAAGAACAACAGTTGCTTCTTTAACTCCTTCGATGCCTCTTACTACTTGATATTCTACATTTTCTAAATCTTTACCTGTCAGTATATCTGCAACAGTTCTAAGAGCTGCTTCCATAACACCGCCTGAAGCTCCAAATATAACACCTGCACCTGTATATTCCCCTAAAATACTATCAGGGTTCTCATCAGGTAACTTTGTAAAGTTAATTCTAGCTTGCTTTATCATATTTCCTAATTCTCTAGTAGTAATGGAGAAATCAACATCCCTTAAACCATCAACTTCCATTTCAGGCCTGTTTGCCTCTGTTTTCTTAGAAGTACAAGGCATTACAGAAACAGATACAATTTTCTTAGGATCGATTCCTTCCTTCTGTGCATAATATGATTTAACAATGGCACCAAACATTTGTTGAGGTGATTTACATGTTGATAAATTATCTAAAAATTCCGGATAATTTATTTCACAATAACGAATCCATCCAGGTGAGCATGATGTAATCATTGGTAACTTGCCACCATTTTTAACTCTATTCAATAATTCTGTGCCTTCTTCTAAAATAGTTAAATCTGCAGAAAAGTTAGTATCAAAAACTCTATCAAAACCAATACGTTTTAAACTTGCCACCATTTTACCTGTTACATCTGTTCCTACCGGTAAGCCGAATTCTTCGCCTAATGAAGCTCTAACACCAGGCGCAGTTTGAACAACGACAAATTTATCTGGATCATCAATTGCATCCCAAACATCATCAATGTATGTTCTTTCTCTTAAAGCAGCAACAGGACATGCTTGGATGCACTGTCCACAATATACACAAGGTACATCTTTCATACTATAATCAAAAGCAGGAGCAACTTCCGTTTCAAATCCTCTCTTTGTAAAATCCAAAATACCAATTCCCTGAACATCTCTACATGTACTTACACATCTACCACATAAAATACACTTGCTGCTGTCTCTAATTATTGAATGTGATAAATTATCTATTACAGCTTCTCTTTTAGCACCTTCAAACTCAATATCCTTTATTCCTAACTCATCACACAACTTCTGAAGCTCGCAAGTTCCATTTCTTAAGCAAGTCAAGCATTCTCTGTTATGATTTGCAAGAATTAATTCTACATTCATTCTAACTGCATTTCTAACCTTAGCTGTATTTGTTCTTATGTTCATTCCTTCCTGAACCTGTAGAACGCAGGATGTAGGAAGATTTCTCATAGGAACTCCTTTTATGTCTGCTTCTACCACACATACTCTACAAGCTGCTATTTCGTTTATATCCTTTAAAAAACAAAGTGTAGGTATGTCAATTCCAGCTTCTCTTGCCGCCATTAATACCGTATAATCTTTAGGGACGCTTACTTGTATCCCATTTATAGTTAAATTAACTTTTTCCAACATCAGCACCACCTTTCTACTTTTTAATGATTGCATGGAAAGTACAAGAATCCATACATGCACCACATTTTATACATTTTTCCTGATTGATTATATGAACTTCCTTAACTTTTCCTTCTATTGCACCAACAGGACATATTCTTGAACATCTTGTGCAACCCTTGCAATCCATTGTAATAATGTATTTTAAAAGTGATTGACAAACACCAGCAGGGCATCTTTTTTCTTTAACATGTGCTTCATATTCATCTCTAAAATACTGTAGTGTTGACAATACTGGATTTGGAGCAGTTTGACCTAATCCGCATAAAGATGTTTCTTTTATATTCATAGCCAATTTTTCAAGTTTATCTAAATCTTCCATCTTTCCTTTACCTTCAGAGATTCTTTCAAGTATCTCAAGCATACGTTTAGTACCTTCTCTACAAGGAGTACATTTACCGCAAGATTCATCAACAGTAAAGTCCAGGAAAAACTTTGCTATATCAACCATACAATTATCTTCATCCATAACAATCATTCCACCTGATCCCATCATTGAGCCTACAGCTGTTAAATTGTCATAATCAATAGGTATATCCAAGTGATCCTTAGTTAAGCATCCGCCTGAAGGACCCCCGGTTTGAACTGCTTTAAATTCTTTATGATTAGGGCACCCTCCTCCTATATCATAAATTACTTCTCTTAATGTTGTACCCATTGGAACTTCAACCAATCCAGTATTATTTATTTTACCTCCAAGTGCAAATACTTTAGTTCCAGGGGATTTTTCTGTACCAAAGCTTCTAAACCATTCCGGACCTTTCAATATAATCTGTGGAATATTAGCCAAAGTTTCAACATTATTAATAATAGTAGGTTTTCCCCATAGAGCTTTATTAGCCGGGAATGGAGGCTTATTTCGTGACATACCTCTTTTACCTTCTATTGACTGCATTAATGCTGTTTCTTCTCCACATACAAATGCTCCAGCACCTAATCTTATCTCAACATCAAAATCAAAACCTGAGTTAAATAAATTTTCACCTAACAATCCAAGCAATTTTGCTTGTTTAATAGCTATTTCTAATCTATGAACAGCTATAGGATATTCAGCTCTAACATAAATAAATCCTTTAGTTGCTCCAATCGCATATCCCGCTATAGCCATTGCTTCTAAAACAGCATGTGGATCTCCTTCAAGCACACTTCTATCCATAAAAGCTCCCGGATCTCCCTCATCAGCATTGCATATAACGTATTTTTGATCTGCTTTGTTTGGGGCAGCAAAGCTCCATTTCATTCCAGTAGAAAAACCTGCTCCGCCTCTTCCCTTTAAACCTGAATCTTTTACTAAATTTATTACTTCTTCTGGTGACATTTCAGTTAGTACTTTACCAAGTGCCATGTAACCATCACGTGCGATATATTCGTTAATGTTTTCTGGATTAATTACACCACAATTTCTAAGAGCTACTCTTTTTTGCTTTTTATAGAAATCCACTTCACTAAGTGGTTTAATTTGCTCATTCTTAGCACTTTCATCAAATAAATATTTTCTTACAATTCTTCCTTTAAGCAAATGTTCTTCTGCTATTTCGTCTACTCTTTCTACTGTCATCCTTGAGTAAAATGTACCTTCAGGATAAATAATTACAATAGGACCTTCTTCACAAAGTCCAAAGCATCCGGTTGCAACAACTTGTACTTCATTATCTAAATTTAATTCTTTTATTTTATCTTCGAATCTCTTTTTTATCATAAGAGATTTTGAAGATGTACACCCTGTTCCACCACATACTAAAACATGAGATCTGAAAATTTTCATAACTTTACCTCCATTTACTGATTATCAGAACCAATAGTAAATTCTCGTACAATTTTGTTGTTTACCAAATGATCTGATACAATTCTTTTTGCTTTTTCAGTATCAACATGAATATAAGTAACCTTTTCCTTGTCTGCAGTATAAACCTCAACAATTGGTTCTAAAGTGCACATTCCAATACATCCTGTTTGAACTACTTGAACATTATTCAGATTTCTTTTAGCTACTTCCTCTACAAATGTAGTTAACACTGGTCTTGCTCCTGCTGAAATCCCACATGTTGCCATTCCTACTACTACTCTTATATCTTTTTCTGTATTTCTTAAATCAACATTTTTTAATGCTTCTTCTCTTAATTTTTTTAACTCTTCCAAAGACTTCATGAATTATCCCCCTATTCTCTATATTTTGAGATTATTTCCGGTATTTTGCTCACTTCTAACTTTCCATAAACGTCCTGATCAATCATCATTACCGGTGCCAAACCACAGCAACCTAAACATCTAGTGGCTTCAAGGGTAAATAAATTGTCGGGTGTAGTTCCGCCAACTTTAATATTTAATTCCTTTGCTAACTTGTCCAGTACTAATTGTGCACCTTTAACATAGCAAGCTGTTCCCAAGCATACACCAATTTTATGCTTGCCCTTTGGTTCAATAGAAAATTGAGTATAAAAAGTAGCAACTCCATATACTTCCGCAAGCGGCACTTCTAACTCATGAGATATGAATTTTTGAACTTCGATCGGCAGATATCCAAATATCTCTTGAGCTTTGTGTAAAGCCTGCATTAATACGCCTTGCGTATCACTTATTGAGTCAATATACTCTTTCAGCAATATAAACTGCTTTTCATTCTGTTTTAAATCCAGTCCTTTAGTCAAAATATAACCTCCCCATAATTTATATCTATATGTCGCATTCATTATATATCTTTGTTAATATAATGTCAATTATAGAATGAGTTAAAACAAAAAATGAGCTTATCCTTTTATTAATTTTGGATTAGCTCAATATTACTTTTATTCATCTATTTTTAATAAATCTAATATTCTGTTCATATCTTCGGTATTATCGTACTCTATTTCTATTTTTCCTTTATTTTTGTTTCGTTTAATATTTACTCTTGAAGAAAATTTATCTGTTAATAATTCTTCAATATGTGCAATATATTTATCTTTTTCAGGTAATATTTTCCTTCTTGGCTTTTTATTATCCCGAACCATTTTTTCTACATCCCTAACACTTAAACCTTCATTTATTATTTTATCAGTTATGGCTACTTGTTTTTCCGGACTTAAGCTTAAAATTGCTCTCCCATGACCGGCAGAAATTTCATTAGTTATAATTTTATTTTTTACATAATTATCAAGATTGGTTAATCTCATTATATTAGTTACGTATACCCTTGACTTACCAACTATATTAGAAACTTCCTCCTGAGTTATTCCATAACGCTCCATTATATAATCATATGCATTTGCTTCATCAATTGGATTTAAGTCCTCTCTCTGAATATTTTCTATAAGGGCTATCTCAGAAGCATTTTTATTTTCCATATCCCTTACTATACAAGGTATAGTTTTTATGTTGGCATTTTTACATGCTCTCCAACGTCTTTCCCCAGCAATTATTGTATATATATCTTTGTCTTTTCTAACAATTATAGGTTGAATTACGCCATATTTTCTTATGGACTCAGTCAGCTCGTCTAATTTATCCTGTTCGAAAACTTTACGTGGCTGATTTGGATTTGGGCTTATTAAATTAATGTCTATATCTTCAATTCTTGAGCTATCTTCTTTCTCTAAATCTTCAGGTATTAAAGCCGATAAACCCTTGCCTAAGGCCTTTCTTTTAATTGCCATAATAACCTCCCTAATTGTTTTTAATTATTTCTTCTGCTAATTTTATATAAGCTTCGCTGCCTTTTGATTTCTCATCATATAACATAATAGGTTGTCCGAAGCTTGGAGCTTCTGCTAATCTTACACTCCTTGGTATAACAGTTCTATATACCTTGTCTTTAAAGTATTTCTTAACCTCTTCTACTACTTGTATGGAAAGATTTGTTCTTCCATCAAACATGTTCAAAAGAACACCTTCAATTTCCAATTTAGGATTCAAGTTTTTTCTGACTAATTTAACTGTATCTATAAGCTGTCCCACTCCTTCTAAGGAATAGTACTCACATTGTATAGGAATTAATACCGTGTCAGATGCAGTCAATGCATTCAATGATAAAAGTCCAAGTGACGGTGGGCAATCAATTATAATGAAATCATATGTATCGTCTAATAAATTAATGCTTTCTCTTAAGGTTTTTTCCCTGTATTTTGTGTTTGTCAACTCAATTTCTGCACCTGCTAATTGAATATTGGCTGGTACTAAATACAAGTTTTCAATATCTGTCTTTTGTATAACTTTATTTATATCATAATCTTCTATTAATATGTCGTATATGGTATATTCTAAACTATTCTTATCTACACCAAATCCACTACTTGAATTACCTTGAGGGTCTATATCAATACTCAAAACTCTTTTTCCCTTTAAGGCCAATGCGGCACATAAGTTTACATTTGTAGTTGTTTTGCCAACTCCGCCTTTTTGATTGAATATACTTATTACCTTGGTCACTTTTACCACCCTCTATATGTTTTTTTTAGGTATCTTAACTTTTATTTCTATAAATTCATCAGATTCTAATTGTTCAAATTTTGCTTCTATACCTGTTTTAACAATTTCATTGTAGGCATTTTTGATAGTATTAATATAAATTTTATAATTAATAAAGTTTCTTACATAACGCTTGTCCTTCATTTTTTTAATATTTAAATCCTCAGCAATTGAATTTACAAGCTTCTCTGTTTCGCTAACATTTAAATCCTTTTTTATAATTTTTTCAACTATGTTTAAAAGTATCTCTTCGTCCTCTATTTTTAACAATGCTCTTGCATGTCGCTCTGTTAACTTTGCATCTCTAAGTTCCTTTTTGACTGACTCTGGAAGCTTTAAAATTCTCATTTTATTAGCTATTGTAGATTGAGATTTTCCAAGCTTTTCTGCAAGCTGAGTTTGATTCAATCCGAAATCTTCAATTAACCTTTCAAAAGCCATTGCCTCTTCGATAAAATCTAAATCTTCTCTCTGTAAATTTTCAATTAAAGCCATTGCAGCAGATTCTTCTTCTTTTACCTCAATGACAACAGCAGGTATTGTTTCCATTTTCAATAATTTAACAGCTTTTAATCGTCTTTCACCTGCAACTAACTCATAAATATCATCATAGATTTTTCTTACAGTAATAGGTTGAATAATACCATAATTTTTAATTGATTGACTTAACTCTTCTAAAGCTTTGTCATCAAAAACTTTTCTTGGTTGATTCTTATTAGGTATAATTTTGTTTACATCAATATTAAATATACTGCTTATCAAAGACTTCTCCCCCTTATACCAATGGTTCTTTACTTGGTTTCCCAGCTTTTCGCGGGTATTTTTTATTTGTTTCTTCAGTTTTTTCTATTATTACAATTTTTCTAATAATATTTGTTTTAGGTAAATTAATTTCTTTGATTTCTCTAATTTTTCCTCCAAGTTTATTAATGGCATTGTCAGAGCTTAAGATTTCCGTGGAAATATTTTCACTTTTATATGCTGCAAAATAGCCTCCCACTTTTACAAATGGTAAACAATATTCGCTTAATACATTTAAAGGTGCTACTGCCCTTGAAACACAAATATCATATTTTTCTCTATAGTTTTTATTCTGTCCATAGTCTTCAGCTCTGCCATGAATAAAATCTACATTATCAAGGGAAAGTTCATTGACAACCAAAGTCAAAAAATCTATTCTTTTTCTTAAACTATCTAAAAGTGTTACTTTATAATTATTGTTTACTATTTTTAATGGCAAACCGGGAAATCCTCCCCCGGTGCCTACATCTATAATACTTTTTTCTTCATTATAGTTTTCTTCATTTAAAAGTAAAACACTGTCTAAAAAATGTTTAACATATATATCTTCATCATTTTCTATGGAAGTTATATTAATTTTCTGATTCCATTCCTTCAATAAATCACAATACTTTATAAATTTGCTTTCTATTTTTTCATCATATGGAATTCTAAGCTGTTCAAATCCTTCGTTTAATGTTTTAATCAAGGTGCACTCCTTGTATTAATTATTTTTATTATGCGTCATTAGATAAATTAACAAAACATTAATATCAGATGGCGAAACTCCTGAAATTCTTGAAGCTTGACCAATGGAATCAGGTTTTATTTTAATTAATTTTTGTCTAGCTTCCAATCTTAAACTTCCGATGTTATTATAATCAATATCTTCAGGAATTCTTTTGTTTTCTAATTTCTTAAACTGTTCCACCTGATTTATTTGTTTTGCAATATAACCTTCATATTTTATTACTGTTTCAACATAATCCTTAATTTCCTTTTTTAGTTGAGGTCTATCATTATCTAATTCCAACGTATTATCATAATTTAGCTCAACTCTTTTCAGTAATTCATATAATGATATTGCTTTACTTAATGGAACACTGCCAACCTTTTCTAATATGCTATTTATTTCTGCTTTAGGTGTTAATTTTATATTTTTTAATCTCTCTAATTCAGTTTCAATAGTTCGTTTTTTATTAATATATCTTTCATATCTCTCTTTTGTAACTAAACCAATATCATAACCCTTTTGCGTTAATCTTTCATCAGCGTTGTCTTGTCTTAAGAGCAATCTATATTCTGCTCTTGAAGTCATCATTCTATATGGTTCATTTGTTCCTTTTGTTATTAAATCATCTATTAAAACTCCTATATATGCTTCAGAACGATCTAATACTAAAGGCTCTTTATTTTTTAAGCTTAAAACAGCATTTATACCTGCTATTAAACCCTGGGCCGCTGCCTCTTCATAACCTGAGCTACCATTTACCTGACCCGCAAAAAATAAATTTTTTATATTTATTAATTCTAAACTGCTTTTAAGCTGTGTAGGATCAATGGAATCATATTCTATTGCATATGCAGGTCGCATGATTTGAGCATTTTCCATACCAATCATTGATCTATACATTGGTATTTGCACTTCATATGGAAGAGATGATGACATACCTTGGATATACATTTCTTTTGTATCCAATCCTTCAGGTTCTACAAATAGCTGATGTCTATCCTTATCTGAAAATTTAACAACCTTATCTTCAATTGAAGGGCAGTATCTTGGTCCTATACTTTTTATAACACCTTCATAAAGAGGTGATCTGTCTAGATTATTTCTTATAATCTCATGCGTTTCTTCTGTTGTATAAGTTATATAGCATGGTACCTGTTCTATATTTATTTCATCAGTCATAAATGAAAATGGTATTATTTCTTCATCTCCTGACTGAATTTCCATTTTATCATAATTAATAGAATCAGAGTGAATTCTTGCAGGTGTACCTGTCTTAAATTTTCTCATTTCAATTCCTAAATCCATTAAGGATTTAGAAAGCATAGTTGAGGGTTCTAATCCATTTGGTCCTGATGAATAGTTAAGCTCACCAATATAAATTCTACCTTCCAAATATGTTCCGGTAGTTACTATTACTGCTTTAGCTCTATAGTATGCTCCAAGCTTAGTAATAACATTGAAACTTCCATCCTCATTTATTTTTAAATCAGTTACTTCTGATTGTATAACCTGAAGTCTCTCTTGATTTTCTAATACTTTTTTCATTTCAGTATGATATTTATTTTTATCAGCTTGTGCTCTTAAAGAATGTACTGCCGGTCCTTTTGAGCGATTCAACATCTTACATTGTATCATAGTTTTATCTATATTTAAAGCCATTTCTCCGCCAAGTGCATCAATTTCCCTTACTAAATGTCCTTTAGCAGTACCTCCTATATTAGGATTACAAGGCATCATTGCTATTGAATCTAAGCTCATTGTTAGCATTATTGTTTTCATACCAAGACGTGCAGCTGCAAGAGATGCTTCACATCCCGCATGGCCTGCTCCAATAACAACTATATCAACACTGTCAGCAAGAAATTCTCTTACTATATTGTTCATTTTTTTTCCTTTCTATTTTCCTATGCAAAACTCATTAAAAATTTTGTCCATTAAATCATCGCTTACAGATTTACCAACGATAAATCCTAAATTCTCCATAGCCTGCTTTAAATCTATTTCTATAAAATCAATTGTCATTCCATTATTAATTGAATTTAACACTTCTTCTAAGCTTTTTTTAGCTTTTATTAGTAAGTTTTTATGTCTAACGTTATTTATAATCAACTCATCACTTACATTAATAGAACCTTCAAAAAACATTTCACTTATTTTTTTTATTATATCATCTAAACCTTGATTATTAATAACTGATATATTAATTAACTCTTTTTCAATATTTCTATGTTTTTCTAAGTTTAACTTTCTTTCTAAATCAGTCTTATTATTGATATATATCGCTTTCTGGTTTTTAATATAATCAATTATATATTCATCATCTTCTTCAAGCTCTCTTGATGAATCAAAAACCATTATTACTAAATCTGCTTCATCTACTTTATTAAGAGCCTTTTCTACACCTATTTTCTCTACTTTATCATCTGTATCTCTTATACCTGCAGTGTCTATTATTCTTAAAGGAACACCCTTAATATTTACATATTCTTCAATTGTATCTCTTGTAGTGCCGGGAATTTCAGTTACAATTGCACGATTTTCATTTAATAAAAAATTCATTAAAGATGATTTTCCCACATTTGGTTTACCAAGTATAACAGTCTTTATGCCTTCTTTAAATATTTTTCCTGTATCTGCAGTCTTTATTAATCTATCAAGCTCACATACTATATTTTCACTTAATTCTTTAACTTTATTTATTGTTACTTCATCTTCGTCATATTCTGGAAAATCTATATTCACCTCTATATTTGCAAGTAAATCCATTATTTCTTCAATAATTTCATTTATTTCTCTCGATAATCTACCTTCAAGGTGCTTAACTGAAATCCCATGGCTTGAATCTGTTTTAGAGTTAATAATATCTATAACAGCCTCAGCTTGCGTAAGATCAATTCTTCCGTTTAAAAATGCTCTTTTAGTGAACTCTCCTCTTTCAGCTAACCTGCAATCATGAAGTAAAACAGTCTCCATAATTTTCTTAGCTGATATTAAACCACCATGACAATTAATCTCAACAATATCTTCTCTTGTATAGGTATTCGGAGCTTTCATATAAGAAACCAACACTTCATCAATAATTTGATTATTATTATCCACAATGTGTCCATAATGGAGATATCTTGGTTTCAAATCTAAATTATTAGTATTTTTAACAAATATCCTTTTTACTATGTTTAGTGCATTATTTCCGCTTATTCTAATTATATTAATACCCGCATTGCCCGGAAATGTTGCAATTGCGACTATTGTATCAGTATTCATTAAATCACCGTATCTTTCTAAGTATATATTATTATATATTCTACCCTAATTTATAGAAAATGTATAGCAAAAAATAAACCCGGTATCCCGAGTTTATAATTAACTAATAACTAATAAGTTGTTTAAAATGTTCTTACTGCAAGGCGCCGACCTACTTAAGATCAATTACTACTTTTCTGTATGGCTCATCGCCTTCAGAATATGTTATAATGTCTTTTTCATCCTGTAGAGATGAATGTATAATTCTTCTTTCATATGGGTTCATTGGCTCAAGGCGAACTTTATGTTTATAATATCTACATTTATCAGCCATTTTAAAAGCCAATTTTTTTAATGTTTCTTCTCTTTTTGCTCTGTAATCTTCAACATTGAATATTACTCGCACGTAATTTTGTCTTCCTTTATTAACTATTAAATTTAAAAGGAATTGAATTTCATCTAAATTTTTGCCTCTTTTTCCAATGATAATACCTTTATCATCTTCGCTGATTTTAGTAATATCTGCTCTTAATACATTATCAGATAAGCTTACTTTATATACAGCTTCAATGTCCATTTTCTTTAGCAGCACATCAATAAATTTCTTAGTTCTTTCTTCCGGACCATTTGTAACAGTAACTTTAACTTTTGCATTTTTGCTGCCAATTAAACCAAACAAACCTTTAGACGGTTCATTAATAACCTCTACTACCACATCTTCTTTTTCGGCTTCTAACTCATTTAAAGCTGCAATAACAGCTTCATCTACGGTAGCTCTTTCAATAGTTACATTTTTCATCTATTTTAATTCCTCCTTGGGATTTTTGGACGAATTCATAACGATATATTGTTGTACTACTTGGAATATATTTGAAACAACCCAATATAATGCTAAACCAGCAGGGAATTGTAAACCAAATACAAATATCATAATTGGCATCATCATGCTCATTGATTTTTGTGTAGCTGCCTGCTGCTCATTCATAGATGGTTGAGATGACATTTTTGTAGTCAAATAAGTCGTAAGTGATGATATTGTAGCTAATATAGGTAATGCTGCCCCTATAAACGGAACTTTACCCATAAATATACCATTTACTGTTCCATTTGCAAACTCATAGTTCTCAGCAAAGCTTAAATCCTTAATCCATAAAAATGTTTTATTAATCAAGTTATATGCTTCTTGATTATCAAATACATATATTTCCGGTGATCTTATAACATAAAAGAATGCAATAAGTATTGGAAATTGAATAAGCATTGGTAAACATCCTGAAAAAGGACTGTAATTTGCTTCTTTATATAATTCCATTTGTTTTCTTTGTAAAGTTTGTGGATCTTTACCATATTTCTCTTGCAGTTCTTTTATTTGTGGATTTAATTCCTGCATCTTTTTCATTGATTTTGACTGCTTTAGAGTAAATGGCATCATTAATAACTTGAAAATAATTGTTGATAATATTATTGCAATTGCATAAGCAGACAAATAGCTACTGTCTAAACTAGACACCATATTATATAATAATTCAACAAGCATCCCCATTGGCTTTGCTATAAAATCTAAATTCATATTTCCTCCTATTTCAAAGGATCATACCCTCCAGGGTTGAAAGGGTGACATCTTAATATTCTTTTAATACCTAAGTATGAACCTTTTAAAAAACCGTATTTTTGTAAGCTTTCAATAAAATATTGCGAACATGTAGGATAAAATCTACAATGTCTGACTGTTGAGTTTGAAGAAAACTTTTGATATATACGAATAATAAAAATTAATATCTTACTTATTTTTATCACCCTTTAACAAGTTTTTCCTTTTAATCAGTTTATTAAATGATTTTTCTAAACTTTTATAATCTGATTCAGTAGCATTTACTCTTGCCATTAAAACGATATCATAACCTTCTTTAAGATTATTCTCATTTGATCTTACTATTTCCTTTAATCTTCGTCTTATAACATTTCGCTGAACAGCTTTTTTAATTTTTTTTGCTGCAGTAAAACCAAATCTGTTATATCCAAAATCATTCTTTTTTATAAATAAAACAAGATTATAATCTGATATAGAATCATTGCAATTATAAACTGTCTTGTATTCAATATTTTTCTTTATTATTATCATATCGTTTCCTATAATTACTTTTTATTCCTAATTATAATTGGAATAAAAGGCCACTAATGCGGCCTTATGCTGACAATCTTTTTCTACCCTTTGCTCTTCTGCTTTTTAAAACATTTCTTCCGGACTTTGTGCTCATTCTTTTTAGAAATCCATGTTCTCTGCTTCTCTGTCTTCTTTTTGGTTGATAAGTTCTTTTCATTCAGAAACACCTCCTTGTATAACAGATATCTATATCAATATCTTAAAATTTTCACGTTTATAAATTATAATCTTTTTAAATATTGATGTCAACATACAAAAATATTATAACTATTGTAATATACTATATTTTTTTAAATATTGCAATTATTTTTTAAAATAAAAAAATAAAATTGATATTGTGGATAAAAAATGATATTATGTTATGTGTCTGTGGATAACTTTTTGTTTTTGATAAAATTATGGACAACTTGTTATTTCTTTTTTAAAAATACCATTCAATCAATATTAGCAATTGTTTATATAGTTTATCAACAATTGTTTATATCATACATTTTTAACTATTATAACTTAATTTATAAACAAAATGTTAATTTTTTTACCAACAACCGGAGGATAATATGAATTTTGAAGATTTATGGAATGAAGTCCTTGAAATTGTAAAAGAGGACACTAATCAAGTGAGTTTTAACACTTGGTTCAAACCCCTTAAAATTGTTGCATATAAGGATAACACAATTTATCTGGAAACTGCAGATGATTTTTTAAAAAATACCTTAAGAAAAAGACATTATAATTTTCTTAAAAATGCATTTACTTATGTGTTAAAAAAGGATACAGAATTAATATTTACCGTTCCTGGTGAAAATATAAATAAGGAAGATAAAAAAAATACTTCTTTTAATAATGAAGAAACTGATGCTATAAATACAGGAAGAAAATTAAATCCTAAATACAGATTTGATAACTTCATTATAGGAAATTCTAACCGCTTTGCTCATGCTGCTTCCTTAGCTGTTGCAGAAGCACCGGCAACCGCTTATAATCCTTTATTTTTATATGGGGGAGTTGGACTTGGCAAAACTCACTTAATGCACGCAATCGGTCACTACATACTTGATAGTAACCCTGATGCATCTGTTTTATATGTTACTTCTGAAAAATTTACAAATGATCTTATTAATTCTATTAAGGATGGAACAAATGAAGATTTTAGAAATACTTATAGAAGAGCAGATGTACTTTTAGTGGATGATATTCAGTTTATTGCCGGTAAAGAAAGTACTCAAGAGGAATTTTTCCATACATTTAATGCTTTACATGAAGCAAATAAGCAAATTATAGTATCCAGTGACAACCCTCCAAGTGAAATTCCTACACTTGAAGATCGTCTTCGTTCTCGTTTTGAGTGGGGACTAATTGCTGATATTCAACCACCTGATTTTGAAACAAGAATTGCAATTTTAAGAAAAAAAGCAGAAGCTGAAAATTATAATGTTCCTGACGATGTAATATCATATATAGCACAAAATATTCAATCAAATATAAGAAAGCTTGAAGGAGCTCTTATTAGAATTTATGCATATGCTTCATTAACTAATAAAAAGGAAGTTAACTTAGAATTAGCTCAAGAAGCTTTAAAACATTTAATTTCTAACAATAAAAAAATAACTATTAATGATATTAAGGAAGTTATTGCAAATTATTATAGTATTTCAATAGAAGATTTAGTTTCTAAAAAGAAGACCAAAAATATTGCATACCCAAGACAAATTGCTATGTATATAGGTAGAAAACTGACTGATTTATCACTTCCTAAATTAGGAGAAGAATTTGGAGGTAGAGACCATTCTACAGTTCTTCATGCTTATAATAAAGTAGAAGAAGATATAGAAAACAGCCAAGAAATAAAGAAAAGTGTAGATGATTTAATTTCTATGCTAAACAATTAAGATGAGTATGTGCATAAAGTGTTTATTAATGTTGATAATAATATAATTTTTATTTTCTAGCCTTAACAATTAATTTTCTATCAACAGCTATTATTTATTTTATTCATTAACAATTCAAGGATAAAAGTAGTTTTCAACAAATTAACATACTCTACTAATATTACTAATAAATTATTTAATATATTTCTACTAGAAAATCACAACTATCAGTTGTGCACATTTTTAAAAAGGAGTCGCTAATGAAAATAAAAGTAAATCAAAATGAACTAAATAAAAGTATCAATATAGTACAAAAAGCAGTATCTTCAAGAACTCCACTACCTATTTTATCAGGAATACTTATAGAAGCTAAAAATAACATGCTTATTCTTACAGCAACAGATTTAGAATTAGGTATTAAAACATATTCTCCCTGTGAAATAGAGGAAGAGGGTTCAATTGTTGTTCATGCTAAGCTAATAGGAGATTTTATTAGAAAGCTTCCATCTAATTCTTATGTTCATATTGAAACTACTGAAAATAATAATATGGAAATTAAATGTTTAAATTCGGAAATAAATATATTAGGAAATTCTTCTGAAGAATATCCTAATAATACATTTAATAATGAAGGTAATGGATTTAAAATAAATCCTGAAATACTTAGAGATTTAATAAAGTATACTTATTTTGCAGCAGCTCAAGATAATATTAAACCTATTTTTACCGGATGCCTAATTGAAATAAATAATAATGTTTGTACATTTGTTGCTCTTGATGGATATAGAATGGCTGTTAAGAAACATAAAATTGATTATAGCGGTGAACTAACTGCAATAGTTCCTTCCAAAACATTATTAGAAATTCTAAGAATAATTGAAGAAGATACAGAACATTTAGAAATAATAGTATCTGATAGCCATATTTCTTTTAAAATAGATAATACAATTATTATTTCTAATTTATTAGAGGGTAAATTTATTGATTATGAGGGAATAATAAAAGATAATTATGTAACAGAAGTTACAGTTGAAACTTATGATATAAGAGATAGTATTGAAAGAGCATCATTATTAGCAAAAGATGATAAAAATAATTTAGTAATACTTGATATAAAAGAAAATAATATGCAAATAAATTCTGCCTCTGAATTTGGAAATGTAGAAGAAAATGTACCAATTGAAAAAAAAGGTGAAGATATAAAAATAGGATTTAATTCTAAATATTTGATGGATTTCTTAAAAGTTATAGAAAGTGAACAAGTTAGTTTAAATTTAATAGGTAAAAATAATCCTTGTTTTATGAAGCAAATAATTGAAGATAAAGAAGAGCAGAGTGATTATATTTACATGGTATTGCCAGTAAGAATATCGTAGGGAATTGCCCCTGTGCAATTCCGCAACCACTGTGTTGTTCCGAACATAATAAAGAGGTATATATGGAAAAAGTAATAATAAACACTGAATTTATAAAGCTTGATCAATTATTAAAATATACTAATGCTGTTGAAGGTGGAGGTATGGCTAAAAATGTAATACTTGATGGCTTAGTAAAAGTAAATAATGAAGTAGTTTTACAGAGAGGCAAAAAGATTAGAGACGGAGATATTGTTGAATTCAACAATGAAAAGTATATCATTTCAATAGAGGAAAAATGATAGTATAAAATATAAAAATAAAAAATTACAGAAATTTCAAAGAAGCAAATATTGAATTAAATGATTCCTTAAATATTTTTGTTGGGGACAATGGTCAAGGAAAAACAAATTTAATGGAATCTATTTATCTTGCTTCAATAGGAAGGACATTTAGACTTAATAGTGAAAATGAGCTTATAAATTTTTGTGAAAATAAAAGTTCTATTGAAATTTTGTTAAATAAAAATAATTATAATAAAAAAATAGAATTATTATTAGAAAAAAATAAAAGAAAAATAGTTTTATTAAATGGTGTAAAATTAGATAAAACGTCTGAGATGATAGGAATTTTAAACAATGTAATTTTTACTCCCGATGATATGAAAATTATTAAAGGGAGTCCCATTGAAAGACGTAAATTTATGAATATCTCTTTATCTCAAATAAAACCAAAATATAAATATTTACTTAGTAATTACAAAAAAATTTGTACAGAGAGAAATATGATTTTAAAAAATTACTGTACAAAGCCTGATAATAAAGATATTATTAATATTTGGAATGACTATTTAGTTAATATAGGTACTGAAATTATACTTTATAGAAATGAATACATAGATAAATTAAAAAAATATGCAGTCGATATATATGAGGATATTTCAGGAAACAAAGAAAATCTTGATATAAATTATTATTGTAATTCAGCAAATTTAGATAATATTGATAAAAATGAAATAAAAAAATATTTTGCAGAAAAAATAAGCTCTAATTTAAATAATGAAATTCAATATAAGACAACTTTATATGGTCCCCATAAAGATGATATAATAATAAAAATCAACAATAAGGAAAGTAAGTATTTTGGTTCACAAGGTCAACAACGTTCTGCTGTATTAGCTATAAAGCTTGCTGAAATAGAAATTATTAAGGAAGAAACAGGCGAATATCCAATTTTACTATTAGATGATGTGCTATCTGAGTTAGATAATAAAAGAAAAGGATATCTAATTAAATATATTCAAGGAATTCAAACTGTTATAACTACTACAGATGATCATGATCTGAATGTATTGACAAAGAATTATAATAAGAAAAAATTTTATATAAACGAAGGAATTATAGGCAACATTACTAATTAGAGGAGAAATAAATGGCGGATAATAAAAATAATCATTATGGTGCTGAGCAAATACAGGTTTTGGAGGGTTTGGAACCGGTTAGAAAAAGACCGGGTATGTATATAGGCTCCACTGGAGAAAGAGGTTTGCACCAATTAGTTTATGAAGTTGTAGATAACAGTATAGATGAGGCTTTGGCAGGTTACTGTGATACAATTAATGTTACAATTAATGAAGATAATTCTATAGAGGTTATAGATAATGGTAGGGGAATCCCTATTGAAAAAAATAAAAAAACCGGAAAATCTACATTAGAAACTGTTTTAACTGTTCTTCATGCAGGTGGAAAATTTGATAATGATGCATACAAAGTATCTGGAGGTCTTCATGGAGTAGGTGTTTCTTGTGTTAATGCATTATCTGATTTCTTAACAGCTAAGGTTAATTGGAATGGTAAGACATACAAGCAATCCTTTGAAAGAGGTATAGCAAAAACTGAAGTTGAATATGTAGGAGAAACAAAAAATTCAGGAACTACAATAACATTTTTACCTGATTCAACTATATTTGATACTATTGATTTTAATTATACAATCTTAAAGCATCGTATGAGAGAGCTTGCCTTTTTAAATAAAGGCATTAAAATAACCTTAGAAGATAAAAGAAATAATATTAAAGATGAATTCCATTATGAAGGTGGAATTAAACAGTTTGTAGAATATTTAAACAGTAAAAAAGATGCCCTTCATAATGATATTGTGTATATTGAAGGTAAAAAAGAAAAGGTTATTGTAGAATTATCTATGCAATATACTGATTCCTATAGTGAAAATATTTTTTCATTTGTTAATAATATAAATACAATTGAAGGTGGAACACATTTAGTAGGATTTAAAACAGCTCTTACTCGTGTTATTAATGACTATGCAAAAAAAAGTAATTTATTAAAAGAAAATGATGTACAAATAACAGGTGAAGATATAAGAGAAGGTATTACTGCTATTTTATCAATAAAAATACCTAATCCTCAATTTGAAGGACAGACTAAGACAAAATTAGGAAACAGTGAAGTAAGAGGTATAGTAGATAATATTACAGGAGAAGCATTAAGTAATTTTTGCGAAGAAAATCCTAAAACAGCAAAATTAATTATTGAAAAATCGCTTAGATCTGCAAGAGCAAGAGAAGCTGCAAGAAAAGCAAGAGATTTAGCAAGAAGAAAAGGTGCTTTAGATAGTATGGCACTTCCCGGAAAATTGGCAGATTGTTCTGAAAAAGATCCAAAATTATGTGAAATTTGCATAGTTGAAGGTAATTCAGCAGGTGGTTCTGCTAAGGAAGGAAGAGATAGAAGATTCCAAGCAATTCTTCCACTTAGGGGAAAAATATTAAATGTAGAAAAATCTAGAATTGACAAAATATTAAATTCTGAAGAAATAAAAAATATGATCACTGCTTTTGGTACGGGTATAGGTGAAGATTTTGATATATCTAAACTTAGGTATTATAAAATAATTATAATGACAGATGCGGATGTTGACGGTGCTCATATTAGGACATTATTACTTACATTCTTTTATAGATATATGAAAGAATTAATAACAGGTGGACATGTGTATGCAGCTCAACCGCCTTTATATAGAATTAAAAAAGGTAAATTTGAACAATATGTATATAGTGATGCAGAATTAAACAATGTTTTAGAGGAAATAGGAAGAGATAATAAAGTAGAAATTCAAAGATATAAAGGTCTTGGAGAAATGGATCCTGAGCAGCTTTGGGAAACTACTATGAATCCTGAAAGTAGAATTTTACTAAGAATTAATGAAGATGATGCAATGTTAGCAGATGAAACATTCAGCATACTTATGGGAGACAAAGTAGCACCACGAAAAGAATTTATAGAAGAAAATGCAAGATATGTTAAGAATTTAGATATATAGATGAGGTTATAAATGAGCGAAATTGAAAACAAAAGTCAAATTATAGATACAAATATAACCGAGGAAATGAGAAAATCATATTTAGATTATGCTATGACGGTTATAGTATCAAGAGCGCTACCGGATGTAAGAGATGGATTAAAGCCTGTTCATAGAAGAATTCTTTATTCTGCAAATGAACTTGGATTAACTCCGGATAAGCCACATAAAAAAAGTGCCCGTATAGTTGGAGATGTTCTTGGTAAGTACCATCCTCACGGTGATACAGCAGTATATGACGCAATGGTTAGATTGGCTCAAGGTTTCTCTATGAGATATCCATTAATTGATGGTCATGGAAACTTTGGTTCTGTAGATGGTGATGCAGCTGCAGCAATGCGTTATACAGAAGCACGTATGTCAAAAATGGCAATGGAATTATTAAGAGATTTTAATAAAGATACTGTAGATTTTAGACCTAACTTTGATGAAACGTTAAAAGAACCAGTAGTTTTACCAAGTCGTTTTCCTAATTTATTGGTTAATGGTTCTCAAGGTATTGCTGTTGGTATGGCAAGCTCTATTCCACCGCATAACTTAGGAGAGATTATAAACGGTACAATTGCCTATATTGACAACCCTGATATTGATGTTCCTGGTTTAATGAAGTATATAAAGGGACCTGATTTTCCAACAGGTGCAATAATTGAAGGAAAAGACAATATTAAAAATGCTTATCTAACAGGTAGAGGCTTTGTAAAGGTTAAATCTAAAGTTGAAATAGAAGAAATGAAAAACAACAGAAGCAGAATAATTGTTTCTGAAATTCCTTATATAGTAAACAAAGCACGTTTGATTGAAAAAATAGCTGAACTTGTCAAGGATAAAAGAATAGATGGAATTTCTGACTTAAGAGATGAAAGTGATAGAACAGGTATGAGGATTGTTATTGAAATAAAAAGAGATTTCAATCCAAATATTGTACTTAACAATTTATACAAACATACTCAATTGCAGGATAATTTTAGTATTATTATGATAGCTTTAGTAAATAATGAACCTAAGGTTTTAAATCTTAAGGATATGATTCATTATTATGTAGAGCATCAAAGAGAAATTGTAGTAAGAAGAACTCAGTATGATTTAAATAAAGCTGAAGCAAGAGCTCATATTGTTGAAGGATTAAGAATTGCCATAGATAATATTGACGAAGTAATAAGAATAATTAGAGCTTCATATGATGATGCTGAACAAAAATTAATGGATGCATTTAATTTATCTGATATTCAAGCCAGAGCAATTGTAGATATGAGATTAAGACGTTTGCAAGGACTGGAAAGAGAGAAATTAGATGCTGAATATGAAGAGCTATTAAAAATGATCAATAAATTTAAAGAAATACTAGCAAATCCTTATTTGGTTGATCAAATAGTAAAAGACGAATTAAAAGAAATAAAGAATAACTTCTATGACGAGAGAAGAACTGAAATTAAGGCAGATGAAGGTGAAATAGGAATAGAGGATTTAATTGAAGAAGAAAATGTTGCTATTACACTTACTAATTTCGGATATATTAAAAGATTACCTGAAGATACTTATAAAGCACAAAACAGAGGTGGAAAACGCATAACAGCACTTACTACAAGAGATGAAGACTTTGTAAAAGATCTATTTATTACTTCTACCCATGATTATTTATTATTTTTGACAAATAAAGGTAAGATGTATAGAATAAAAGCTTATGAAGTACCTGAAGCAAGACGCCAAGCAAAGGGAACAGCAGCTATTAATTTAATAAATATTGATACTGATGAGAAAATTAGATCTATTATTCCAATCCGAGATTACAATGATGATGAATACTTAATTTTTGCAACAAAGAAAGGTATCATTAAGAAAACTAAGCTTACAGAATTTGATACATCAAGAAAGACTGGTCTTGTTGCAATTAAAATAGCAGATGATGATGAGCTTATAAGCGTAAATAAAACAGATGGCACAAAAGATGTATTCATTGTAACTAAAAATGGTAAAGGAATAAGATTTAATGAAAATGATGTGAGAGAAATGGGTAGAAACACTATGGGTGTTAAGGCAATAACAACATCTGAGGGTGATGAACTTGTTTCAATGAGCATTATAAAGGAAAGTGAAGAAAATAAATATATATTAACCGTAACAGAAAATGGTTATGCAAAAATAACTGTTTCATCAGAGTACAGATGCCAAAACAGAGGCGGAAAAGGTATGAAAGCTCATAATATTAATGAAAAGACCGGACGTATTGTTGGATCATTAATAGTTGAAAAAGAAGATGATATAATGCTTTTAAGCATTAACGGTACAATAATAAGAATGCATGCAAAAGGTATTTCTATAATGGGTAGAGATACTCAAGGAGTAATTGCAATGAGATTAAACAATGATGATAAAGTTGCATCCATTGCGAAAATTTTTACAGAGGAAGATATAGAAGAAACAGAAGAAGAATAGTGGAGGTAATTATGTCTTTAGAAATTAAGTATAATGTAACTTCAGATAACACACTACAAATTCAGCCAATAGGAGAAGTAGATATATATACTTCTCCTGAATTTAAAAGTAAAATTTATGATTTAATTGATGAAAAAAAAGTAGATATTTTAATTAACGGTAGTGGTTTAGATTATATCGATTCCACTGGGCTTGGTATTTTAATGGGTATTTATAAAAAGCTTAAAGAAAATAATTTGAACATAAAAATTATTAATTTAAAACCAAATATTTATAAATTGTTTGATATTACCGGATTAAATAAAATATTCAATATTCAGGAGTGATATAATGGATAAAATATTTTTAGAAATCCCAAAAAAATCTGAATATATGAGTACAATTAGATTAACATCTTCAGCTTTGTCTAATTTAAAGGGTTTTAATGTAGACGAAATTGAAGATATAAAAGTTATAATTTCTGAAATATGTACATTTTTTATTAATAATATTGCCAATATAAATGAACCTTTAAACATAAGTTATGAAATTAGTGACAATAATTTGAAAATTGAAGTAACAGATTTAAATGATGGAACTATAACTGATGAAAGCTTAAGTGATATGAGCATTATGATTATTGAAAGCTTATCGGATAGTTATAATTTTGATTTAAAAAATAAGAAAATTATTTTTGAAAAAAGTATTAAATAATTTTGAATAGGCGTTGATAATATGGGCGAAGCAATCCAAAATACAAAAATAATTAAAAATCAGGATTTATTTTTGTTGTATCATAAAACAAGAGATGTTGAAGTAAGAAACCAAATATTTGATAAATATAAATATATGGCAGAAATAATTTCCCGTAAATACAACAACAAAGGTATAGAGCATGAAGATATATTTCAAATTGCTTGTATGGGTTTAATTTATGCAATTGAAAGATTTGATATAACAAAAGGCTTTGAATTTACAAGTTTTGCTACACCAACCATTTTAGGTGAAATTAAAAAATATTTCAGAGATAAAGGATGGTCTATTAAAGTACCAAGAAAAATCCAAGAAATTTCAAAGAAAGTAAATGATTATAGTAATATATTAAGCATTGAACTTAACAGAGCTCCCACTATTAAGGAAATAGCTGAGTATATAGACTGCACAGAAGAAGAAGTTTTGGAAGCTTTTGAAGCAGGTAAAATGTTTAATTCTCAATCACTAGACGAAAAATTTGACAATTCTGCTGATGAAAGTGATCTAACCTTAATGGATGTTATGGGACAAGATGATAAACATTTTGTTTTAATTGAGAATGAAGATTTTATAAAAAAATCAATGGAAAAATTAAACGAGTTAGAAAAAGAAATTATAATTAAAAGGTTTTATTTTAGTAAAACACAAAGTGAAATAGCTAAAGAATTAAATATTTCTCAAATGACAGTATCAAGAATAGAAAAGAAATCTTTGGAAAAATTAAGAATGGAATTTAATAAATAATTATAGATAAGCAGTTGATATATATTATCAATTATTGGTGAGGGAGATTTTATGAGAAATAGGGGAAGGTTTTTTACAATAGGTTTAATAATAGCATTATTCCTAATTATCAACTTTTTTGGAAGTACAGTAAATTTTATCACTGACTTTTTATGGTTTCAAGAAGTTGGTTACATAGAAACATTTTTAACTAAATTAAAAGCACAAGTAATTTTAACTATTCCTATTTTTGTAGTTACTTGGTCTTTATTATACACTTTCTTAAGAAAATTAAAGAAAAAATATGACTTAGAAATTGAAATTGTGGATAATAGTAAAAACAAAAAAGTAAATTTGTGGATAAAACTAATTTCAGTTGTTATAAGTTTACTATTTACTATAAATTTAGTTTCTTCAATGTGGTTTGAAATATTGCAGTTTTACAATAGTGAAAGTTTCAATAGTTTAGATCCTATTTTTAATAATGATATAAGTTTTTATATATTTAAACTACCTTTGGTAAATACAATTATAGGTTATATAATAAATATATTATTCCTGTTAATTGTTGTAACAGTAGCTTTTTACGGATATTTATCTATTAAGGACAGTATAAAAAACGTATCAAGTCAGTTCGAAGAAATGAGGTTTACACCTCATCATCAATTTGATTTCAGCTCAATGTTAAACAAAAAATTTGCAGAAAAAATAATTAACCAATTATCTTTTATTGGTATTTTTGTATTTATATTTTTAGGTATAAGAATTTTGCTCAGAAGTTATGATTTGTTGTATTCACAACTTGGAAGGGTTTTTGGAGCTGGGTTTACTGATATAAATATAACACTGAATATTTATAGGATAGTTGGTATCGGATGCATAGTATCGGCTTTTACTTTCTTTATAGGAGCAAGAAAAAGAAATTTGAGATTTGCTTTGACAGTTCCTGCTGCATTAATAGCAATTTCAATTGTTGGAACAGGTTTAGCAGCCTTAGTAGAAAATTTTGTTGTAGAGCCTGACCAGCTTTCTAAGGAAACCAAGTATATGGAATATAGCATCAAGAATACTCAAAATGCCTATGCTTTAAATGATGTAAAAGTATTAGAATTTCCTGCAAATAACAACTTAACAATAGATGATATAAACAATAATCAAGAAGTTATTGATAATATAAGAATCAATGATCAAGAGCCTTTAATACAGGTTTATAATCAGCTACAAGGTATAAGACCTTATTATGTATTTAATGACGTAGACGTTGATAGATACTATATAGATGGTGTTTATAAACAAGTTTTCCTATCTGCAAGAGAGCTTGATCAAAATAGATTGAATGAACAAGCAAGAACTTGGGTTAATCAATATTTAAAATATACACATGGGTATGGTATAACAATGTCTCAGGTAACTGAGGTTACACCTCAAGGACAACCAGAAATGCTAATCAAAAATATACCACCTACTACAGATACAGATATTGTAGTAAATAGACCAGAAATATACTTTGGCGAAAGAGCAAGCGAATACATAATAGTTAATACAGATGAAAAGGAATTTGATTATCCATCTGGTTCAAATAATGTGGAAACATTGTATGAAGGTGATTCAGGTATTAATCTTTCTTTTATGAATAGAATTTTATTCAGTATAAGAAAGGGAAGCTATAGATTACTTATTTCAAACAATATTGATTCCAATAGTAGAATATTGATAAACAGAAATATTATACAAAGAGTTCAGGAAATAGCACCTTTTATATATTATGATCCGGATGCATATATAGTAGTTAATGAAGAAGATGGTAAATTATATTGGATTATAGAAGGATTCACTGTAAGTGACAGATACCCATATTCACAACCAACAGATAAACTAATAAATGGTTGGAATGTAAACTATGTGAGAAATTCTGTAAAAGTTGTAGTAGATGCATACGATGGTTCAACAAACTTTTATATAGTAGATGATACAGATCCTATTATAAATGTATACAACAAAATATTTGCGGATTTATTGAAGCCTATTAGTGAAATGCCTAAAGGTTTAAGAAGTCATTTACGTTATTCTCAAATATATTTTGATGTGCAATCAGATATGTATAGATTGTATCATATAGAAAATCCTACTGTTTTTTTTGGAAGAGAAGATTATTGGGATATAGCAAATGAAAAGTATATGAATAATGGTGAAGAACCTGTTGGTTCAAGTTATGTAATGTTCAAGTTACCTGAAGAAAAAAATGTAGAATTTTTGTTAACTACACAGTATACACCTCAAAATAAAGATAATATGATATCTTTGTTTGTAGCGAGAAATGATGGTGATAAATACGGTGAATTAGTGCTATATGAATTTCCTAAAACAAAGACAATACCAGGTCCAAATATGATTGAAACAAAAATTGATCAAGATACTGTTATTTCATCGCAATTAACATTATGGAGCCAAGTGGGATCAACTGTTTTGAGAGGAAACACTTTAGTTGTTCCTATAGAGGATTCATTGCTATATATTGAACCAATTTATTTAAAATCTGACACAGAAAGCAACTTCCCTGAAATGAAAATGGTAGTATTGTCATATGGTGATCAAATTGTAATGGAACCAACTTTAAATATGGCAATTGAAAGAATATTTGGAGTAAACAAGCAACCTGAAAAACCTACGCCATCACAAGATAATGAATATGATAATACAAATATAAACGAACTAATCAATCAAGCAAATATCATATTTAATAGAGCTAATGAAGCATCTAAAAATGGTGATTGGACTGCTTATGGTGAAAATTTAAAGAAGTTAGAAAATATATTGGAACAATTAAATATATTGACTAACGGGGCTAATATTAATTCAGAAACTAATATTGAATAGGGCTGGAGATACAATTCTCCGGGTTTATTAAAAAAGGAGGCAAGTATATGAAATTTACATTTAATCACTTTAATTTTAATGTACTAAATTTACAAAAAAGCTTAAATTTCTATAAAGAAGCACTTGGTTTATCTGAAGTAAGGAGAAAAGAAGCAGCAGATGGCAGCTATACATTAGTGTTCTTAGGAGATGGTGAAACTAATTTTACATTAGAGCTTACTTATATGAAAGACAGGGTAGATGCTTATGATTTAGGAGAACAAGAATACCACTTAGCAATGCAGACAGATAATTATGAAGAAGCATTCAAAAAGCATCAAGAAATGGGTGTAGTAGAATATGTCAATGAAACAATGGGTATATATTTCATCATAGATCCTGACGGTTATTGGATAGAAATTATAAGAAAAAAATAGTGATTAATAATTTCCGGAGACTTAGTTTCCGGATTTTTTGACAATAAGTTAATTAATTATAAAAAGAAATTAATTTGTTAAAAGGAAAATACAATGAAATCTAATAAAACAAAATCATCAAAGGTGTTTTTAAGTAAAATAGAAAAAAATGATATGCAATATATTTATGAATGGTTTAGTGATATTGAATTTTTAAAGTATTATGATTATATGCCACCTATTCCACAAAAAAAAGAGGAAGTGGATATAACATTTAATGATTATGAAAAAAATGAAGAATCATGTGTTTTTGCTATTAGGCTTAATGATACTAATCAAATAATCGGTATTGCAGGTTTTGATGATATCATTAAAGAAAATAAAGTTGCTACATTATTTATTGGTATTGGGAATAAAGACGTTAGAGGTAATGGGTACGGTAAAGAAGCACTAAATATATTACTCGAATATGGTTTTAATGAATTGGATTTTTATAGGATACAGCTAAATGTATTGGAATTTAATTCTGCTGCTATCTCATTGTATGAGAAGGCAGGGTTTATAAAAGAAGGAGTATACAGAGAGTTTGTTGTAAGAAATAATAAAAGATATGATTTGTTATTATATGGTATTTTAAAAAGCGAATGGGACGGCTAACCGTCCCAAGTAACCTATGCTATATGGCTATCTAACATTTTTGTAAACGAATTTAACGGTTTAACACCAATTTCTTTTGCTTCAATCTTACCATTTTTGTATAAAATTACAGTTGGTATACTTTGAATGCCGTATCTTATAGATAATTCTTGTTGTTGATCAACATCTACTTTAGCAACAGTTATTTTACCGTCATACTGCTCTGCTAACTTTTCTATAATAGGTGCTATCATTCTGCATGGAGCACACCATGTAGCCCAAAAATCAACTAAAACATATTTTTCCTTTGATATCAATTCATCAAATTCCTTTGTGCTGTTTACATATTTTATTTTTTCTGACATAATAATTCTCCTTTATGATAAATAATTTTATTTTTTTGCTGCACTATCTATTTGAATTGCTGCGTGTTGAGCAGCTATTAATCCTTCGCTGACTGCCTTTGAAAGCTGTAGGGGTTTTCCAACTATATCTCCGGCTGCATAAACTCCATAAATATTTGTCTCCATATTGCTGTTCACTTTAATAAAGTTGTTTTCTATTTCTAAGCCATCTATTAAAGCTGTTGGCGCAACGGCATCCCTTAGCATAAAAACAGCATCTGCATTTATTTTTTCGTTATTTGCTAAAACTGCTTCTACTGAATACTCTCCTAATATTTCAGATATTGTACCATTAATGTACTTAATGTTTTCATCTAAATGCTCCGAACGAGGTTTAGAAGAAATATAGGTTATATTAACACCTATACTGTTTAAATAATTTGCTTCTTCTAATGCATCGTTTGATTGGTCCCAAACTACTGCATTTTTATTTCTATAAAGCATTCCATCGCAGGTCGCACAATAGCTTACACCATTTCCCAACAGCTTACTTTCACCGGGTATTTCTTTTACTTTCGAAACTCCCATAGATAGTATAACTTTTTTAGATTCCACTATTTCACCGTTGATATTTACCATGAAGCTATTTTCCAAAGGAAGTATATTAACAACCTTTCCTTCTTCAATTTTTATGTTCATAGCTTTTGCGTGCGCCTTAAATTTATCCATAATTTCTTTACCGCTCATATTATAGAATCCTAAATGGTTATCTACTCTTTCGGCTTTAGATAAATAATTTTCTTTATTTGAATAAATGCGGACTGTTTTTCCTCTGTTTACAGCGTTTACTGCTGCTGATAAGCCTGCCGGTCCTGCACCGACTATAATAATATCAATTATATCTTCCATATTAACCTCACTCTTTTGGATCAATTACTATTAGTTCATAGCTGTCAACATATATACTGCATTCGGGACAATGGTATTTTAATTCAATAGTGTGATTACATTTATTATGAACTAATTTTTTATGGCATTTATTTAAGTGTTTTTCGCCCCATAACACTAAGCTATTAAATACATCCACCAAATCCATACCTTTTTCTGTAAGAATGTATTTATACCTTGGAGGATGGTCTTGGTATAGTTCTTTGATAACCAATCCATCATATTCTAATGTTTTTAAACGCTCTGACAATAAATTTGTTGGTATTCCTTCTAATCCTTCAAGTATTTCCATATATGTTTCATATCCAATGAACAGGCGATGAAGAATTAATAATGACCATTTATCTCCTATAATATTTAGTGTCTGAGCTATATTGCATTGTAAGTTATATTGTACTTTTCTCACATTTTCACTCCTTCTAACGGTATATGCGGAACAACACTGAGGATTAAAACGCTAAATATCTGCTAATTGTAGTAAAAGTTCCTGTATAGGTCATAATACCTATTATAATTAATATAATTCCGCCTGCTTTAATAGTGTATTTAACTAAGTTTCTTTTTTCTTTAAAAAAGTTTAATGCTTCTGTTGTAAATAAACCTAAAATTATAAATGGTATTATAAAACCAAGTGTATATACTAAAACTAAAGCGTTTCCTGATAAAATATTATCTGCATTTGAAGCTAATATTAAGACAGAGGATAGTGCCGGTCCTACAC
>JAEZGU010000196.1 GCA_023416855.1 Bacillota bacterium | reverse complement strand
CATCATTACCTTCGTATATAACCTTTTCTTCAATAGTTGCACCGTCTTCGTCGTCTTCTTCTGCCTCTATTATTTCATTACTTTGCATTTCGGCTGATTCATCAACAGATGTATCGTCTGGTGTCTTATCGTTAACATCACCCATTGAACTACCACAGGCTGAAAGAGATAAAACTAGCATGAGTACTAAAATGATTATATATAACTTTTTCATATAAAAAATTCCTCCTCAGTGTAAGATATGTATAATTGTAACATTTTTCCACAATGTTTTCAATATATATATTAGATTCAGATTTACTTTCATTAAACACGATGATTTAATGAGATTTAATTTCTGCCAATAAACATATAAATTTATTACATTCCATTTTTTTAATAATAGTATTTAATATATCAATAGGGTATACTTCAATGGCACAGTAGAAGTCACAAGAGAATTGTCCCATATAACTACTAAAAAGCAATTTTATAACGTATCATAACTAATATTAAATCATCGGAACAAAAATGTTTTTATTTTATTAAAAAACCTCCAGCATAGGCTGAAGGTCTAAAGTAAATACTTATTTTATTATACTTTCTAAACTACATTGTTTAATACTATTATATCCAAATACTTCACAGAAATATTTTACAACTAAGTTATTCATCATTTCTAAATCAAACTCTTTGTTTAATAGACTTTTTAATGATGTTACACCTTTGTCTTGTATACCGCATGGAATTATCCATTTAAAATGGTCAAGGTTTGTGTTTACGTTAAATGCAAAGCCATGCATTGTTACCCATCTTTTTATTAAAACACCAATAGCAGTGATTTTATTGTCATCAACCCAAACACCAGTATATTTCATATCCTTAGTGTAAGCATTTATATTAAATTCTTCTTTTAATATTTTAATAATAACTTCTTCTAACTTGCTAACAAATAGTTTTAAATCTTTACCGTGATTTGCAAGGTCTATAATAGGATAGCCAACTATTTGCCCTGGTCCATGATAGGTTACATCTCCACCACGATTTACATATTGTATTTTAACATTGTTTTCATCAAGAAATTCTTCGGGTACAATAATATTTTCATTATCACCGCTTCTGCCTACTGTAATAACCGGCAAATGCTCCAATAATAAAAGAGTATCATCAATAACCTTCTCCTGTCTTAATTTTACAAGCTGCTGTTGAATTTTATAAGCCTCATCATATTCTATTTGACCTAATTTAACAATGTTCAGTTGCATTTGAATCTCCTTATTTGTTTGCATTTAAAGCTTCTTCTGCTTTATATGAGCTTCTCACTAACGGACTACTGGCAATATAACTAAAGCCCTTTTCTTGGCCAACCTTTTTGTATTCTGCGAATTTTTCAGGTGTAACATATTCTTTAAGCTCTATATGCTTTTCTGAAGGTCTCAAGTATTGACCTATAGTGAATATATCACAATTTACTTTTAAGCAATCATCCATAACTTCATACACCTGTTCGTCAGTTTCACCAAGTCCCACCATTATACCTGTCTTAGTAAGTATATGAGGAGCTTTTTCCTTAACATATTGAAGTACATATAGGGATCTTTCGTAATCTGCTTCAGGACGTACATCTGCATAAAGTGATTTTACTGTTTCAATATTATGGTTTATAACATTAGGATTTGCATTTATAACTATATCCAAATTATCATTAACACCTTCTAAGTCTGGTATGAGAACTTCAATAGTCGTATCTGGATTTATGCTTCTTACTGCTTCAATTGTTTTTGCAAAATGAGCTGCTCCACCATCTGGTAAATCATCTCTTGTTACACTTGTAATAACCACATGCTTTAATCCAAGCTCCTTTACAGCATGGGCCAAATTAGTTGGTTCTTCAGGGTCAACATCTGATGCATGTCCATTTGATACGTTGCAAAACCTACAGTTTCTTGTGCATACACTTCCTAATATCATAAATGTTGCTGTTTTTTTCTTGAAGCATTCTCCTAAATTTGGACAGATTGCTTCTTTACAAACTGTATTAAGCTTTAAGTTAGCCATTAAGTTGCTTACTTCATCAACTGCTTCTTTATTATAGTTTACCTTTAACCATACAGGTAATTTTCTTGCCATTTTATCACCTCATGCTATTTCAATTTCTGCTATTATTTCGTCTACCTTTATATTATCTCCTTCTTTAAAATACAAGTTGACTATTTTTCCATCTTCTTCACTTTCAACTTCACTAACAACCTTTTCTGTTTCAACTTCAAAAAGTACATCACCTTTTTTAACATCATCACCTAATTGTTTACATAAAGTAACTAATAAACCGCTTTCCATATTGGCGCTAAGTTTTGGCATTTTGATTAATTTTATCATAATTCCTCCTAAGTTAGAAAAAGCAATCAGCTAATTCATCATAATTTATATTTGAATTTTTTAGAGAATCAATTTCTTTTAGCTTTTTTAAAAAATAAGTATAACTATAACGCAAACCAATAATATTTTCATTTATATCACAGGGTATTTTGTTTCCTTCAATACTACAATCAGCTACATATCCCTTTTTAACATTTAACTTTACTTTCAATAAAGAACTTTCCTTTTCAAAATGAAAGTCCGGAGAACGACCATAATTCCAATCCCATTTCGAGTATTTATTTTCAACAAGTTCGTTTATTGCATTTATTTGTTCTTGACTAATTTCGTATTTCTCAACATTATCAGAAAACATAGTTTCAACCAATAACTTCTGAAATTCTTCAATGTTTAATTC
>JAEZGU010000186.1 GCA_023416855.1 Bacillota bacterium | reverse complement strand
AGCCCTTACTGCATTAATTATAATTATTGTTATTCAGCAGTTAGATGCCAACATCCTTGACCCAAGAATTGTTGGAGGAAATATAGGAGTAAGTCCTTTTTGGGTTATTACATCAGTAACTGTAGGAGGAAACTTGTTAGGAATACCAGGGTTGATATTGGGGGTACCTGCGGTAGTATTGATTAAATCACTTGTTGAAGAGTCAGTCAACATTCGATTAATAGAAAAAGGAATATCAGATATAGAAAAAGAAAATTTGAAGAAATAAAAAAAGCAAGTAGGGAACGACTCCGCGTCGTTCCTTTTTTGATTATTGCCAGTTTCTGGCCATGCCTCTTCCACCAAATCCGCATCCCATACCTCTGCCGAATCTTCCTGCATCGTTACAAAATTCCTGCATTTCAAGCATAAAATCGTAATATTCATCTGCCTTTTCTTGAGTTAAAACACCTTCCTTTACTTTTTCGTCTAAGAAAGATTTTTTATTTTTTAACACTTCTTCTCTGAAATCTTCCCAATTCCCTTCTTCGTAAGAAATTGTTTTATATGGCTTTTTAATAGATACTTCTTCTATAGGATTAACTGCTATTGCATAAACAGTCAATGAAGTAGCCACGAAAGCAAATAACACTAATACTACAATTATAATTTTATTGATTTTTTTCATTTTAACCTCCATTAAATTATTTTTTCTATGTTTAAACTATAAAAAACAATTGTGGCAATATTATGTCATTTATATAAAGAATTTATGGTTTTTTAAATAAAAATAACATAATTTTGCCACAACTTTATATTATCATATGATAATATGGGTATAGTTAATAATACATAACAAAAGAGGTGATTATATGGCGTTAATGTTAATCGCTGATGATAATATACAAATAACATCAATATTAAAGGAATATGCCAAAGAAGAAGGTTATGAAGTTAAAATTGCATACAACGGAGTTGAAGCATTAAATTTGCATAATATGTACAACCCTGACATTATATTGCTCGATGTTATGATGCCACAAAAGGATGGATTCGATGTTTGTCGCGAAATTCGAAAAAAATCAAATGTTCCTATTATTATGGTTACAGCAAGGGGAGAGGACTTTGAACGAATAATGGGACTTGATATTGGAGCAGACGACTATATTGTTAAACCATTTTCTCCGGGAGAAGTTATGGCAAGAGTAAGAGCCATTATGAGAAGAATTGAGTCTGACGAAAAAAGGAGCGATCAGGTATTTTCCTTTGATAATTTAAAAATCAATTTGGATGGTTATACTGTTACAATTGATGATAACAATGTATCATTAACAAAAAAAGAAATTGAAATTTTATGGACGTTAGCTAACAGCAAAAATAAAGTTTTTACAAGAGACAATTTACTTAACAGTTTGTGGGGATATGATTATTACGGGGATAATAGAACCGTTGATTCACATATTAAGAGATTGCGTTCAAAGCTTGATGAATTTGAACATAATAATTGGGATATAAAAACAATATGGGGTGTAGGCTACAAGTTTGAGGTGAAGGTAGATGAAAAATAAAATTGCAGTTAAATTAACATTGTACTTTTCTGTAATACTTTTAACTTTATCTATAATCGTGGGAATAGTATTTACAAATTTATTTAAAAATAACGCAGTTGATATCCATAAAAGAAATTTAGAAAATCGAGCCCTTATCATTGCAGAAACAATATCAGAATTGACAGAAAGCACAAGTTTGAATTTTAGCAATATACGAAATAGAGGTATGGGCATGGGTATGGGTATGGCTCAAGGAGGATTGAATGTATATTTAAGAAATTTAGACATTATTGCATTAGCTGATGCTTGGATTGTAGATGAGAATTTGAATATTCTAACAACAGGAACCATGTCACATATGCAATATATTTACACAGATCTTCCTGAAGATGCTGAAGATGTTGTTAAAAATGTATTTAAAGGTAGTACAACATTCAGTGAGGGTTTTAGTCAATTATTAAAAACGCATACTATAACAGTGGGAACTCCAATAAAAAAAGATAATAATATAATAGGTGCATTGCTCTTACATTCTCCGGTTAAAGGTATTGAGGATGCCATTGGCGAAGGTTACAAAATTCTAATATTCAGCATTTTATTGGCTCTAATATTATCCTTAATATTATCTGTAATAATAGCACTCACATTTACTAAACCTCTACAGAAAATGAAAGATACTGCATTATTATTGTCAGATGGTAATTATAACTCAAAGACAGATATAATTCAAAATGATGAAATAGGGGAGTTGGCGGCAACAATAGATATTTTAAGTGAAAGGTTAAAGATTGCAAGCAATGAAAGTGAAAAACTACAAAAACAAAGACAAGACTTTATAACTAATATTTCACATGAGCTAAGAACTCCTGTAACTGTTATAAGAGGCTCGTTAGAGGCATTAAATGATGGTATAATAAAAGAATCAGGTTCCGTAAAGGAATACTATAATCAAATGCTTAATGAAAGTAAGAGCTTAGAAAGATTAGTTAATGATCTATTGGAGCTTTCAAGACTACAAAATACTGATTTTAATATAGAAATGCAGGAAATAAATATATGTGATGTGTTAAAAGATGCTGTAAGGAGTGCTTTTAGTATAGCAAAAGATAAAAATATTGAAGTTGTGTTTAATTATGATAAAGATGTGCATATGTTAAACGGAGATTATGGACGATTAAGGCAGATGTTTCTTATAGTTATAGAAAATGCAATAAAATTTTCATCAGATAATAATAAGATTTATATTAATTTTAATGATAATAAAATAGATATTGTGGATGAAGGTATAGGTATTTCTGCCGAAGATTTGCCATATATATTTGATAGATATTATCGAATTAAGACAGATGAAAACAAAAAAGGTACAGGACTTGGACTTACTATAGCAAAGCAAATTGCCTTAAGACATAACATTGATGTTTCTGTTAAGAGTAAACAAAATACAGGAACAACATTTACATTTAAATTACAATAAAAAACCTGCGTTTGCAGGTTTTTTGAATTTAGTATTAATCTTCTACAGATTGTGATCTTGGTCTACAACCTCCACCTGCTCCACCAACAGAGTTTTCATCTATCTGACGAGGGAACAACCTTGGGAATGTTGGGCAAATACTAGCCTGTTCTGGTGCTAATTGTACAAAGCCTGTGCTTAATACACACAATTGAACCGGAACAACTATTTTCTTTTCGCAAGAAATACACAATGAAATTATTAAGTTAACTGATAATTGACCTGTTCTTGGATCAAGAGCAAAGTCTCTTTGAATACTGTTAGTAGCAAGACGAACCACGCAATCTAAATTACAGAATTCAGTAAATCTTGGTAAGAATGCTGTATCAAATACTGATGGTACACAAATTTCAAAGAAGTTAGTTAATACTAATGGATTGCATCTGTCTGCTATTTCAACAACAGCAGTCAATGTAATTATGCTTTCATTATCTGAGTTACATGGAGCCACAACTAAGTCCAATTCAATTTCTACACAGCCTGATACTTCTACATTTTGAGTACCAAACACAGGTGTTCCGCGATTTTCTTCATCACAGAATTCTGTATCAACCCAAACTAATCTTTCGCTTAATGTACCGTCCGGTCCAACTACCTTATAGTCGCTTCCGTCTTCTTTTTTAACAAATTGTCCGCCGGATAATTCTGTATTTGGATTAATTTTTAAGTTGCATTCATCATTAATGTTATCGGGGTTGAAGAATTTTCTGCATCTTATATCAGCTATTCTAATAATATTTGTTCCACAACCTAAGTTTGGTTCGAAACAAGTATTTGGAGCTGTTTTTAGTCCTTGCAAGTTAAATAATACAGCATCATAAACTTTTTGCACATAAATTGGTTCTGTTACTACGTTTCGTAAAGTGCCATCCCAATCACATCCGGATTGACCAGTGCAGCATCTTTCAGCTATGCCTCCTGTACCAAGCACATCATTTTTATTTGAGCATCTCATGCTTATATAACCTCCCTATTATTTCTATAACTTACTTTAATATATTCCTATACACAATACTTGTTACAACTGTATATATTAAAAAATATATTTTGTATGTAAGAAGTAGCACCTTGAATTATTATGTATATTAGTGTAAAGTATAGTAGGGAACGACCTCTGTGTCGTTTCGAAAATGTCCCTATTTTAAAGGAGGAAACATGAATTTACCAATAGTAACATTTGAATTTGAAAATGGAGATATAATAAAAGCAGAGCTTTATCCGGAAATTGCTCCTAATAGTGTGAAAAACTTTATTTCACTTATCAACAAAAAATATTATGATGGAATAATTTTTCATAGAGTTATAAACGGCTTTATGATTCAGGGTGGAGACCCTACCGGAACAGGAACAGGAGGACCGGGTTATTCAATAAAGGGTGAATTTACATCCAATGGATTTAAAAATGATTTGAAGCATGATGCAGGAGTTCTTTCAATGGCAAGAGCAATGAATCCTAATTCAGCAGGTTCACAATTTTTCATTATGCATAAAAAATCCCCTCATTTAGACGGACAATATGCAGGCTTTGGAAAAGTTATAGAAGGTCTTGATATAGTAGATAAAATCGCTAATACTGAGACAGATTACAGAGATAAACCTATTAATGAAGTTAAATTAAAAAAAGTAATAGTAGACACTTTCGGTGTAACATACGAAGAACCAGAGAAAATTTAGGATTTTAAAATCCTAAATTTTCTCCAACTAATATAACCTTAATTTTGTTCTGTGGTCTACAGAATCTTGTAATTAATATTTGACCGCATATTGTATCCTTATTTGTGCATTCAGTACATTTTCCTGTTGCGTGGCATGGTGTGTTAGAATTTGTTCTGAAAGTATTTGGAACTGTTGCATCAAGACGTATTTTTCTTACAGCCATATCTAATTCTGTAACAACCTTGTTCATACCTGCTACAACTATTACACTGTCAGGACCGTAGCAAAAAGCCGCTACTCTGTTTCCGTTACCGTCTATGTTAACTAATTCTCCATCCATTGTTATTGCATTTGTACTTGTTAAGAAAACATCTGAAGTTAATGCTTGTTTCATAAGCTTAACTCTTTCTTCAGGAGATTTTGCCTTATCTCTGTCTATAACAGATATTTGCTTTTCTTCAAGCAGTTTCTTAATACCCAACTCATCTATAGTATAAGAACCGCCCCAACCAACAACATCGTCAGATTTAATCAGCGACATAACCTTTTCTATAGCTTCTTCTTTAGTATCAACATAGTAACCTTCCATGAATCTTTTTTCAAGATTCTTTATTATGGTTGCAGCTTTGACTTTGTATCCTTCTTTTAAGAAATCCATCTTATCCTCCCAAATATTTTAATTGTAATATCATTCCATTAATTATATAATATATTTACCATAAATTCAAGGAATTCTCTCGGAAAGGAATATATATGAAAGTACATGAAAGATTTTTAAATTATGTTAAATTTGACACTCAATCAGTACCTGACGCACCCCAAATACCAAGCAGCGAAAAACAAAAAGACTTAGCTCGATATTTAGTTGAAGAAATGAAATCAATAGGCATAAAAGATGCTTACATGGATGATAATGGATATGTTTATGGTACAGTAGCTAAAAATACTGATAAAAATATACCTACTATAGGATTTATTGCTCACATGGATACAGCACCGGATATGCCGGGAAATGATATTAAAGCTAAAATAATTCATAATTATGATGGTAAAGACATTGTATTGAATAAAGAAAAAAATATTGTTATGAAGACGGAAACATTTGATCATTTACTAAATTATATTGGTAATGATTTAATAGTTACTGATGGTACTACATTATTAGGTGCAGATAACAAAGCAGGTGTAGCAGAAATAATGTCCATGGCTGAGTATTTTATCAATAATCCTCAAATAGAACATGGTACAATCAAAATAGGTTTTACTCCTGATGAAGAAGTTGGGAGTGGAGCAGATTTATTTAAGGTAGAAGAGTTTGGTGCAGACTTTGCTTATACGGTAGATGGAGGCAGATTAGGAGAGTTAGAATACGAAAATTTTAATGCTGCAAGTGCAAAAATTGAAATAAACGGAGTTAATATACACCCCGGCTCTGCTAAGAATAAAATGCTTAACTCTATAATTATTGCAATTGAATTTCAAAACATGCTACCTGTAAGGGAAACACCTGAAAATACAGAAATGTATGAGGGCTTTTATCATCTAACAGATATAAAGGGTGAAGTTGAAAAAACAAATTTACACTATATTATTAGAGACCATAGCTTTGAAAAATTCAATGAGAAAAAAGATAGAATAATAAAAATTGCTGCTTATCTCAATGAAAAGTATGGGGAAGATACTATTAAGGTTGATTTGACAGATTCCTACTATAACATGAAAGAAAAAATACTACCTCATATGCATATTATTGAAACAGCAAAGAAGGCAATGGAAAATTTAAATATTAAGCCGATTATTGTACCTATAAGAGGAGGTACAGACGGAGCAAGACTATCATATATGGGGCTTCCTTGTCCTAATATATGCACCGGAGGACATAATTTCCACGGCAGATATGAATATATACCTGTTCAATCAATGGAAAAGGTAGTTGATTTATTAATTGAAATAGTTAAATTAAATGCATAAATAAAAAGATGCTTCGAAAACGAAGCATCTTTGCTATTTCTTTACCTTTTTTAATATTCCTATATACGTATCATCAATAGTGTTTTTGTTTAGCTTATACATATTAAATGTTTTGATGATATCATAATCATTGATACCTTCTACAAAAGCTCTTTCATATTCGCCTATAAAATTCAATACATAAAGACGATTTATAGAATATTTACTAAAAATTCCTTCATAATCTACAAATTTAGTTGTAGATGGTTTTTCAACTTTTTCAATCATCAACATGCTTACAAGTTCTACAACTTTCAAATTTTGATTTAACGGTTTTACACCTGTTGAAGAAAACCTCATGAAGTTCGTATCCTTGTAAAGTGAATAGCTGTATTTGCCAAAACTGTAATCTCTAAAGTCAACATTGTCAGAATCTGCTGTTAAACCCCAGTTTATATCTAAAAGAGAAGGTATGTCATTAGATTTTTTCAAATCATCAAATACTAAGGTTTTAAGCATTTCTTTATTGTCGTTCTTAATATAGTAAGTGTATCTGTAAAATAAAATATTTGCTTTAGCATTGTCGTTTTCAGTTAAATTGTACCACTTTTCCAACGCTCCCATATATAGATTTTCTTTTACATTGTACTTACTAACTACAGTGAATATTTGCATTAATTCAGAATCGTTTAAATCATTTCTTGCAATAATACCTGCTAATAATTCATCTGCAAATACTGTTTTTTCCTCATCTGAATACTTTCCAAAAGTGATCATGTAGAAATTAGTACCCACTACATTGTAATAACCATTTGAGCGCAACGTTGCCATTGTTTCAACTGCATTTAAATCATAAAGGTGAGCATCTTCAGGAAAAATATATCCGCCAAAGGAGACATATTCCAATGTATCTTTAGCCTTTATATATTTTCTGTCATTAGCATTAGCATTGCTCCAATTGTATTTTCCAAAATATGAATACATGTTTTCGCCTTTAATAGGCATAAATTCAATTTTGTTTAAATACTTACTGCTGTCACTTGTTTTGATGTCATGATAAAATCTTTTTATTAATGCAGCTGATTCTGCTCTTGTGATATTATTATTTCCTTTAAAGGTTCCATCTTCGTATCCGGTAATTATTCCTGAATTGTAAAGTTTTTTGATTTCTTTATAATATTTATTATTAGTGCTTACATCCTTAAAATTAAGATTGTTGTTAAATATTGCATCTTTGCTGAAAACAGCTAATAGAGCTACTGATTCTTCTCTTGTAATTGGTTTGTCAGGATAAAACAAAGAGCCTTTAAAGATATCTGTAAATGAATAATCCTTATTTGATTTTAAGCGCTCATACATAGAAATAACAAATGTATAAGACCAGTGTTTGTCTGACATATCGCTATATGCCATGTCGCTTACATAAATCTCATTCATTTGTTTTTGTCCGTAAGCAGTCTTTGCTAAAATAGTAATAAATTCGGCTCTGGTAATATTATTGTCAGGATTGAAAGTAAAATCACCATAACCTCTAAAAACTTTTAAGGTGTTAGAAGCAAAATCAATATCAC
>JAEZGU010000144.1 GCA_023416855.1 Bacillota bacterium | reverse complement strand
GCCCCATACAATAGAGGTGGAGTTGTTGATAACTTTGGAAGAGTATATGGCGTAAACAATTTAATAGTTGCAGATTGTTCAATTATCCCAAGTACTACTGACGGAAACACACAAGCTGCTTCATATTTAATCGGTTATACAATAGCAAAACAACTAAAAGCAGAATTTAGCAGATAACAATCTGGTCAGCGAGGACAAAGCTATATCACCTACCGGGCAGAATCAAAATATGAAATAGAATTTAATTAAGAGGACATTATATTTATGTTCCCAGAGAAAAAATTTTCTCTGGGAATTTAGTTGTGTAATGTACATCAATTATTTCTATTTTCTTGACAATAACGCCACCGTCACCTTTTTATTTATTTAAAGACTTATCATAGATATTTTTGATCTAATTTGGCCTTCGTTTATATTTTACGAGGAGCATATCATAATCACTATCCGCTTATTTTTTTAATTATTTATCTATATGCTGCGCCGTTAAGTACTTCAGTAAGTGATTTATAACCTTCGGATGGTTTGTTTGTTAGTATGTTTTCTAACTCTCCATCTTCAAATTCTGTTGAAGTTAACTCCATATAAGACTTTAGGCCTTCTCGAAGTTCCTCTATATTAGCAGCTGCGTTTGTGGTATCTATTACGTCTTCCATAATTTCGCTAGCAGCCCATAACACATCCCCTACATCATCTAAATTGGTGTATTCAATTGGTCCGCTGGCATCTCTTAAATATATAAATATATCTGATAAATCATCAAACATTATTGGGTCACTATACCATTGAAAAATTTGTTGTGCAATTTCGGAAATTATATTTGCATCATTAGAATTTGAAAATTCTAAAAGTGCACTTTCTATTAGTGGCATAACTTCATCCATCAATTCGTTCAAAATTTCCCTAATGGTGTCACCGTCAATGTAGTTGTATGAATCCATGTTTAGTTCGTCAAGTACACTTAGTAACTCTTCAATGTAAAAATAGTCTCTTAATTCTATGGTGGATAGTTCGTATTCCATTATAGATTCGAACATCTCCAAATAATCTAAACCTTCTTCAATATCCCCTGCAGCAGCAATTAATACTTCTGTAAGCTCGAAATATCTCCCCCTTAGTGGATTTGTTAGTATGTTTTCTAACTGGACATCACTAAAATTCGTCGAAGTTAACGAAAAATATTCGTCCAAAAGTGTTCGAAGTTCTTCTATATCCTCTGCATAGTTTGCAGCTTCTATTACATCCCACATAATCTCATCAGCTATGGTAAGCGTTTCTTCTACTTGGTTCAAATCAGAGAATTCATATGTTACTATGTCTTCTCTTACGAGTATAAATAATCTTGACAAATCATCTAACTTTGTTTTAACTTCAAGACTATACCAATTAAGTACTTTTGCTGTCAGTTCAGAAAGTATGTCTATATCGGTTGTATACGTATATTCTTCCAAAACATAATCCATTAAATCATTCATCATGTTGTTCAACTCTGTCCGAATAGAATCACCGTCGATGTAGTTGTATGCTTCTGAACTTAGTCCATGTTCAAGCCAAGATATAAATCTTGTAATAACTTCATAAGAGTCTACTGTTAAGGTTGATAGTTCATTTTCCTTTATAGCATCATAAGATACTACATAATATTTACCCTCAAATGTATAGTCGTATTCTATTGAGTCTAATGATTCTAATGTCTCTACAATTTGTGATATTGATTCATAGCCTTCTGGCGGTGTTAAAACAATTAGTATGTGTATTTCTTCTTCGTTTAATTCTATATCAATTAGTTCTCCCAATGAACCTAATTCAGTTACTCTTGTATTATATGATCCATTGTTTATATTGTTTAGAATTTCTAAATAGTTTAATGTTTTTTCTCTAATAAGGTCAGTATAAAGGTTAAATAAATCTTGAGATAATTCTGTTTCCTCAGGTCTTGTTAATATGAAAATTTCTGCTATTTCTGTCTGCTGAATATCACTGAGACTGTCAAATACATTTGTATCATCTAACTTAAGTGATGCTAAAAGGTTGAATAGTTCTCGCATATTAGCTTCATCATCAGTTAATTGCACGTCTCTTGTCCATCTATAAATCAAACATATATCTTCTATTTCATTGAATCTTTCACCATATTCCAACGTGAACTTTTCAATGTTTTTTTCTGAAAGATAAGATAAATCTTCTCTCAGTTCACCTATAGCCCTTATGTGTGATAAGTCTATGTCTTCATCGGCTATATTTAATATTTCAGAATATTTGTTGATAAATGCTAGAAACTCTGCTTCATTGGGTTCTTCAGGGTCTGGGTCCGGATCAGGTTTAGCACCTCCGCTGCCACCTTTCTTTTCCTCTTTACCAGGTTCTACTTCTTTTCCGTCTACCTTTACTCCAGATACTCCTTTATCTACTATAACATTTGTATCCTTTGTATTTACTTCTATATTATTTGCTTTTGCCTCAACGCTTTTTACAATACCTTTACCTTCAATTATGGTACCTTCACTATTTACTTCTACATTCTCTACACTCCCACCGTCTCTGACATTAATTCTTGCATTTTCAGCTTGTTTAGTGGTTTCTATATTTTTAACTTCACCTAATATTTCAACATCTGAGTCTTCCGCATGTATTGTAACTTTTTTTACTGTTGAATTAGCAGAAACTACAAATTTGGAGTTTGATGCTGAAATATTCACATTTTTAATAGTAGCATTATTTGCTGAAACTTGGATGTCTGCTGCTATAACTGTTATAGTCCCTATTACGCCTTCAATTATAACATCATCGTTACCGTCTACTACTACTTCTCCCACATCCGTTCCATCCTCAGCTAATACTCTAATCCTTCCATCAACGCGCACGATAAAGATATTTTGGATTTTAGAATTCCCTGTTATTTTAATGGAGTTTTCTCCACCACCACGGATAATAGTTCTTCCTGTAACAGTTACATTATCAAGAGTGACATCTCCATCCCCAACTCCATCTCCAATTATTAAGTCGCCAACTACTGTAACATCCTTAAGTGTTACATCTGCAACATTAATCATTACATTTCCTTCAGGAATTGAAGAATATATACCCGCTTCCTTAATATAGCCCTTTACCATGTTTTCCATGATTTGTGCAAACTCAGCTCTATTAATATTTTGTTTTGGGTTTAGCATTCCATTGGATCCATTTACATAACCTCCTGCTACAAGAGAAGCTACTCCATCCTTTGCCCAAGCACTAACTAATGCATTATCTTTAAATTGTGATAATACACTCAAATTAGCTCCGCTTAGTTTAAATGCCCTAGATAATACTACAAAAGCTTCTTCACGTGTAATGTTACTTTCTGGGTTTAACCTATTTCCATCTCCCTGGAAAGTTTGCATCTGTACCGCTTTTGCCATATCATCGTAGTACCATGCAATAGGTGAAACATCTATAAATTTACTAATATTCACCTTTTCAGTTGTACCAAATGCTCGATTTACTACTGCTGCCATTTGGGCTCTTGTAAGATTATTATTCGGCATAATTTTACCATTAGCTCCATTTAACAATCCATTTGATACTGCTTTTTGAAGTGCTGCTGTTGACCAGTTAGTAGGCATATCAGAAAATTCTATTGATGCAAAAATGCTAGCAGGAAATGCAGTAATAATCAATGCAGCAGACAACAAAACTGCTAAAATCTTTTTATTCATGTTACTCCTCCCTATCGAAAAATTTAGTATTTTGTAGCAAAATCAATTTTTTTATAAATTTATCCATCTTAATAGGGGTAATCTCTTAAGCTTTCTTAATTGAAAGCTTTAATAATCCCCATAAATATGATATAATAAATATATTATACTATGATAATGACTACAGTCACATACCGTAGTCATTATAGCATTTTATATAATATATTGTCAATTTAAGGAGAAAAAATTTATGCAAACTAAAAATATCAACAAGAGACAACAAATTGCTATTGAGACAAAGAAGAAAATCTATGAAGCTGCAAAGCAATTATTTTTAGTACATGGAGTTGAAAATGTAAGTGTAGATTCTATCGTTGAAGCTGCAGGTGTATCCAAAGGTGCATTTTATGTGCACTTTAAATCTAAAGATTCATTATTTGCAACCTTTGTTAATGATTATACCAATATAGCTGATTTTGGTTATAAGTCTTTTTTGATAACAATTTCCGACAATAAGTCCACCTTTGACATCTTGCATAATTTAGCAGAAGAAATCTCCGACTTTATTGAGCATAGTATTGGATTGGATAATATGAGGGCACTCTATAAATCTCACTTATCAAAAACTATAGATACAACATCTGCAATTAGCTATAACAGAGAGATCTACAAATTATTTAGAGAAGTATTGGAAAGAGGAGTTAATCAGGGTGAGGTAAGAGAAGACATACCTGTTGATTTAATAGCAAAACACTTAATTCTATCCATGAGAGGTGCTATTTTTGAATGGTGTGTCCGATATCCGGATTTCAATTTGAAGGAGCAGGTTCTGGTTCATTATAAAATACTTCTGTACGGTTTGAAAAAGTAAATCAAAAAATTCAGACACAGTTTCGCAAACTTAATTGTGTCTGAATTGCAGGGCAACTGCTCTTCTTTATTTTTCAAATTGCTTATTTAATTCTCGAGTTAAGACTGTTTTGCTATTTTCTCGTTCCAACAGGATTATGGATTCAACATGTACTGTCCATGGGAATTGGTCTACCGGCTGTACTTTTATCAATTTGTATCCACCGGATTCCAATAGTGTTATGTCTCTTGCTAATGTCGAAGGATTGCAGGATACATACACTACTTTTTCAGGGGACATATTGATTATGGTATCTATAACTTCTTTCTCACAGCCTTTTCTTGGGGGGTCTACTATCACAATATCAGCTTTTATATTTCGTTTATAAAGCTTTGGGACAATTACTTCGGCTTTTCCCGCATAAAATTCTGTATTAAATATGTTATTTCTTTTTGCGTTTTCTCTGGCATTAATAATGGACTGTTCAACAATTTCAACTCCATATACTAATTTAGCTTTTTTTGCTGCCATTAAGGATATTGTACCTATACCACAATATATATCAAAACAAATATCATGTTCACTTATATCTGCATACTCTATAGCTGTTTGATATAGCTTTTCAGTTTGAATAGGGTTTATTTGAAAAAATGTTTCAGGTGATATTGTGAACAACAAATCATCTATAGAATCATCTATGGTACCTTTTCCGTAAAGAGTAATATTTTTATTACCCATCACCAAGTTCGTGTTCTTAGTGTTAATATTTTGTACTATGGTTTTAATATTTGGAACGCTTGTAATTAACTCATTTGTTAATTCTTCACTGTTTTTAAATGTTTCTGTTGTAGTAACTATAATTAGCATTAAATCATTTTTTCTGTTATTTCTGATTACAATATTTCTTACCACACCACGTTTTGTATCTTTATCATAAGCTTTTACATTGTATTTAATCATGAGATTTTTAAAAGTCTCTACTAAAAAATCTGCCTCTTTGCTTTGAATCAAGCAACTTTCTATGTCTACAGTATTGTAAGTGCCTTGTTCATATGGTCCTATTTGCACTTCATTATTTTTTTCTGTAACTGAAAATGTGGTTTTATTTCTATATCTATAGGGTTCTTCCATTCCAATTGTACTATTTACTGTTGATTCATCAAAAGCTACATTAGCACGCTTAAGCTCATTGATAACTCTGCTTTTTTTATACTTTAGCTGCTCCTTATAGTCCATATACATTAACTGACAGCCACCACATTGTTCATGGTATTGACATGGAGCATTTATCCTAATTTCCGATTTCTTTACAACTTTTATTATTTGTCCTACAGCATAGTTTTTCTTTGCTTCCGAAATTTTTATTTCAACTACATCTCCTGTGATAGCTCCGCTTACAAACACAACAAAATTATCTATTTTAGCAACACCTTGGCCATTATGATTTAAATCTATTATTTCAACTTCTGTTATTAATCCTAATTTAAGCATAATTACTCCTTACACTTCTTCATATTATCTCCCCAATTTGCTAATGCCTTAAGAGCCGGTATAAGATTTTCTCCGTTTTCTGTTAAAGAGTATTCTACGCGAGGGGGTATCTCCATAAACTGCTGCCTGTAAACTATTCCGTAAGCTTCCAATTCCTTTAGGGACTGAGTTAACATCATGTTAGTGATTCCCTCTATATCCCTTTTTAATTGGTTGTAACGGATTGTCTTATTCTTATGTATAGCCCAAATAATTGGCAATCTCCACTTACCACCAATAAGATTTAATGCATATGTTAATGGACAGCTGTCGTAATTGTTCATAATCTTCTCCTATACTCAGTTTTTTCTTCCTAAGACATAAAATGTTGCATACTTGCTACATTGATTTTAATTGATATAATTATAATCGAAGACTGATTAAACAGTCAAATTTATTATTTCTATGAGAGGATGATTGATGTGAGTATACATTATGAGATTGTTACAGAAGATAATATTTTTAGTATTAAAGAATTATGCAATGATTTAATGACTTATCAAAAATCTAAAGCAAACATACATCCCGAATTTTTTGATAATATGAGCTTTGAAACAAGGATGATTCCTTCTATGAAAAGTTCCAAAGAAAACTATATTGTTGCTGCTATAGATGACAACCAAGTGGTGGGATATGCTTATAGCACAATAGCTCCAAAAACTACATATTCCGGTGGTTTTGCAACTTTGCAATGTGATGCATTTTTTGATTTTGATTCTGTAAAGACTGATGATGTAGGATGTTTATCTCAGTTTTTTATTAAAGATAATTATCGCAATACTGGTATTGGAACAGAATTGTTCAACATGTCAATGAAATGGTTAAAATCATTTGAAGAAATAAGCGATTTGTTTATTTTTGTATCAAATGGAAATGATAATGCGCTAAAATTCTACATAAACAAGGGATTCAAAGTGAGCCACCAAATTCTTGATGGATTTATAACTGTATTAAGAAATAGATAATAACTTTGGGGTTTGAATAAATCAAACCCCATCATCATTTTTATCCTTTAAAAATTGTAAGTAGTAGTTATCTATTTATACATGAACCACTTTATATTAGTCCCATTGATCGGGAAATCTCATTTTTTTTAATATAGGAAATTTCTTATTGTATTCTTCTACTTCGTCCTTAGGGAGGTTGTCAAAGCTATATAAAAAAACATTATAGTAAAATTTGATTATTGTAAAAATAGATATATTAACGTTATAATAATATTTAATATTAATATAATTGATTTATATATTAATAAAATTAATTTCTTTATTAATTTTGTTAATTTTTATATTGACATTTTGTTATAATAGGTATATATTGGTTATAAAGGATGGTGAGGAAATGAAATATAAAGCGCCAAGTATATGTCCCGTATGCGGTAATAAACTTTCTGTTACAAAATTATGCTGTCATAAATGTTCAACTTCCATAGAAGGAGATTTCCAACCATGCGAGTTTTGCAGCTTACCGGAAGAGGATCTTGATTTTGTTAAAGTATTTATCAAATGCCGCGGAAGTATAAAGGACGTGGAAAAAGAATTAGGAATATCATATCCTACGGTTCGAAGTAAATTAGATGCCGTTATAAAAAGTTTAGGGCTTGAAGTCAAAGATTCAATGAAAGAATATGAAAATAAAAAAGCAGAAAAGAGTGAAATACTTGATCAATTGTCAAGAGGGGAATTGTCACCTAAAGAGGCGACAGAGAGATTAAAAAATTTAAAATAAGGAGGTTATAAAATGGACGAACAAAAAAGAATATTGGAAATGATTGAAAACGGTCAAATTACCGCAGCAGAAGGCATGGAATTATTAAACGCACTAAATACATCTGAAAATCCACAGAATGATAATGCCGTTACAACATATGCTTCTGTTAAGAAAAATTATAAGTTTCTCAAAATAAGGATTACTTCAGATAATAATTCTGTTAATATTAAAGTTAATATTCCTATACGTTTATTAACAGTTCTTGGCGGAATAGCCGGTAAAATGACTAACATGGTGCCTAAGGATGCTCGTGAAGAATTAGAAAACCAAGGAATAGACATAACAAGTATCGATTTTGCAAAAATTATAGAAGAATTAATGAGAGGAACTTTAGACGATCCGACTATAGTAGATATAGAAGCATGGGATGAAGAGCACAACGCAACAGTAAAAGTAAAAATATACGCAGAATAAACAAAACGAGGTCAGACAAAATGTCTGACCTTTAATACATCTTAAAATTTATAAAATAAACATCCTTGTAGTTGTAAATTCTTTTACACTGTTTGCAGAATATTTCACTGTCTTTGCATCTAATTGAGTTACTTTAGGATAATATGATGCATATTTTGCATCTTTATGTTCTTTGTAATTTATTTCTACTTCAAATTTTTCAGGAATTTGAATCTTACAAGATGATATATGCTTTAAGCCATTTTTAACACCTTCTTTAATAAGCTCACAAGCCAATTCAGGATTGATGTTAATTGTTGCTCCACCAACACCTTCCTTAACTGCAACTGTTTCTATTCCTTTGTTAAACTCTTTAGCTTTTTCACAAAGCATTTTGTCTCCGCTAATAAAAACAACCGGCACTCCATAATCCGCTGCTATGTATGAGTTTATAACAAATTCCGAAGCATATTCTCCGTTAACTTTTATGTAATTGTTACCTGTACTCATAGTATGAGCTAATGGATTTCCATCTGTGCCTGAAGCTGTGTGATATCCTATTAATATTGCTGCATCATAAGTTTCATCTATGCCTGCCATCATTGAATCAGGGCAATTCGTCCATCCTCGACTTAATTTTGCACACTTTGGCAATTTTGTAATATCTATGTTTCTTGCTGAATCATGAGCATCC
>JAEZGU010000138.1 GCA_023416855.1 Bacillota bacterium | reverse complement strand
ACGGACAGCTGATTGCAAAAGGTGAGGTTGTGGTTGTTAATGATAATTTTGGAGTAAGAGTTTCTGAAATAGTTAAAAAAGAAGAATTAATGAAAATTACATTATAACTAAAATGACGGGCAAAACCCTTATTAAAATTACATAAATAATATGGAGGATGAAATGGAAGGTAAAATTTTAATTGTAGATGATGCAGCGTTTATGCGAATGATGATAAAGGATACTTTAATAAAGAATGGATATGGAAACATTATAGAGGCAGCAGACGGTGAAATTGCCGTACAATTATACAAGGCTGAGAAACCAGATTTAGTTTTGATGGATATAACTATGCCTAATAAAAATGGATTAGAGGCATTAAAAGAAATTAAACAATTTGACCCTAGTGCAAAAATTGTTATGTGTTCTGCAATGGGACAAGAATCTATGGTTGTAGAGGCAATAAGAAGCGGTGCTAAGGATTTTATAGTTAAGCCTTTTAAAGCAGAAAGAGTGTTAAAAACTGTTCAAGGCATACTTGCATAGGGGTTGATTAAAATTAAAGATATATTTTCACTTATATTCTCAGTCTTAGGAATAATATTGGTCTTAATTTTGACCTATTATAGTACAAAATGGATTTCAACAAAGAGTAATTTAATCTTGAAGTCTAAATACATGAAAATAGTAGATAAGCTTATGTTAGGTCAAAATAGGTTTCTGGCAATTGCAGAAATAAATTACAAATACTATTTACTTAGCATTACTGAAAAGGATATTAAAATCCTAAATGAACTTGAGAACTTTATTTTAGAGCAAGATGATGAGAAAACAGAAAAAAACATTGAATTTAATAAAATCTTAGAAAAATTTATAAAAACAAAGCAATAATTATATTTATTGCAAGGAACGACTTCGTCGTTTTGAAAAGATGTAAAATGACTTTCATACATAAATATAAAATCATAATATTAACATTCTTAATTATGCTAATTAAGATTCAGCCAGCCTATGGTGGAGTTGTTAATATGGATATAAACGGAAATGCTGCAGAAACAGTGGAGATTCTTGTGCTATTAACTGTACTTGCATTGCTTCCTTCCTTGTTAATAATGATGACTGCTTTCACAAGGATAATCATAGTGTTGTCGTTTCTAAAAAATGCATTAGGTCTTCAGCAAACACCACCTAATCAGGTGTTAATTGGAATTGCTTTATTTTTAACTTTGTTTATCATGTCTCCTGTATTGGATGAAATAAATACAAATGCATATGAGCCATATAAAAATGAAGAAATTTCCCAGGAAGAATTTTACGACAAAGCATCTCAGCCAATTAAGGTGTGGATGCTAAAGCAAACCGGAAATAGTGAATTGAAGATGTTTGTGGATATGTCAAATAATGCTGAAATTAAAAAAGCCCAAAGTGTTGATGATCTCCCTTTGACTGTGATTATTCCTTCATTTGTGACCAGTGAACTTAAAAGAGCTTTCATAATAGGATTTCTTCTATACATACCTTTCCTGATAATTGATATGATAGTTTCAAGCGTGTTGATGTCAATGGGGATGATGATGCTTCCACCTGTTATGATTTCAATGCCTTTTAAAATACTATTGTTTGTAGTTGTGAATGGATGGTCCTTATTGTTTAAAACCTTGGTTACAACATTTAATTTTTAACTTAGGAGAAAAAAATGAGCATTTCACTCATAATGGAAATAATGCAAGCAGCTGCTGGGGCAGCAATTAAAATTGGAGCACCAATTTTATTTATAAGTTTAATTATAGGGTTAGTAATAGCAGTTTTTCAAGCAGCCACTCAGATACATGAACAGACATTGACATTTGTACCTAAGCTATTTATTACTGCAATTATTTTAATTATGTTGGGACCTTGGATGATGGAAGTTATGTCTGATTTTACATATTACATATTTGACTTAATGTTGAAAGTTTATTAGAGGTTAAAATGACTTTTTCAGGAGATTTTACATATTTCTTATTAATTCTGGCAAGAATGAGCGGCTGTGTTTTTTTTAATCAAATATTTGGTAGGAGAAACCTCCCTGTTATATTTAAAATATCCATTAGCTTATTTTTGACTATAACGGTGTATGGAATGTTGCCTCCTGGTGAGGACTTGATTGTAAGTACAACAATAGAATACATGCTATTAGTTATAAAAGAGTTATTTTTAGGTTTTTTTATCGGGCACATTATTAGTTTATTTTTCTCAACAGTCGTTATTAGCGGGGAAATAATGGACATGCAAACAGGAATGTCAATGTCGAAGATTTATGATCCTAGCAGCAATTTATCAATGGGTATTATAGGAAGTTTTTTGAATGTAATTTTAATAATGGTGTTTTTTAGTGCAAATGGACATCTGACATTGATAAAAATATTTATAACATCCTGTAAATTAATTGAGATAGGAAATTTTACAATACCTCAACAATTATTTTTTAATATGGTTGAGATGCTTCAGCAAATATTAATACTTGCTTTAAAACTCTCTATGCC
>JAEZGU010000085.1 GCA_023416855.1 Bacillota bacterium | reverse complement strand
CCGTAGCGCCAGCTTCTGAAAGGCGCTTTACAATTGCGTCCCCTATTCCTCCGTTGGTACCACCGGTAACAAGGACACGTTTGCCTCCTAATTCTTTGGGATCAACAATTATGTGGTTGATTTTTTTCATTAATGAAACCTCCTATTATGATTTTTATTGCAAATTTAGTATATAATTGTGAGAAATACCTAAAGGAAGCAATTGAAAGTATTTTAAATCAAACCTTTTCTGATTTTGAGTTCTTAATAATTAACGATGCATCTATTGATAATAGTGATGATATAATTCTATCATATAAAGATGAGAGAATAAAATACGTCAAGAATGAAGAAAATTTAGGAGTATCTCGAACCTTAAACAAGGGAATTCAGATTGCAAGAGGAACATATATAGCTCGTATGGACTCTGATGATATCTCAATTACAACAAGACTTGAACGACAATATAACTTCATGACTAATCATAAGGAAGTAGGGATATGTGGAACTTGGGCAAGAATTTTCGGATTACAGGATGGGAAATTACACCCTCCCAGTTAGGACATTCTGCTAAAATCAGTTTTGCTTTATGGTAGTCCCTTTGTGCATCCTTCGGTAATGATTAGAAAAGAATTATTTGTTGATAACAACCTAAAATATGACGAAAATTGCCTTGTGGAAGATTTAGAGCTGTGGTCAAGATGTTCAGCCCTTACCCGTTTTTATAACCTATCAGAAGAATTATTATTATATAGAGTAGTTGATAATAGCCTGTCTCACAATAGTTCTAGAAAAGTAAAGTTTGATTTAGAAAATAAAAGGATTATTAAAAATACTATAACTAAAAAAATGGATATTGAAGTTAACGATCATGAAATAACACTTCACTGTGGAGAAATTCAAGAATTATATTCACTAGGAGTGAGCTCTGATCAGCTTAAATCATGGGTAATAAAGCTTAATAGCGCATTAGAGAAATCAAGCTTCCTATCAAAAAAAATCATTAGGAAATACACAAAGAATAGATGGTATAGCTATTTCTACAATAAAAAGGAGAAAAGGTTAAAATATATTACCGATTACTTGTCAATAAGCAGATATATTGAACTAGATTGGATTAGGACTATAAAGCTTATCTTAATTTATATACTAAAGAGGTAGAAGAATGATAAAATTGAGTATAATAGTACCAGTATATAATGTGGAAAAATATGTATCCAGATGTATAAATTCAATACTTGAACAAACATTTAGTGACTTTGAACTAATTTTAATTAATGATGGATCAACTGATAAAAGTGGACAAATCTGTGATGAATATTCAAAAGCTGATTCAAGAATATCAGTAGTACATAAGGGAAATGAGGGGCCATCAATTGCTAGGAATATTGGAATAAAAGCTGTAAAAGGTAAATATTTGTGTTTTGTGGACAGTGATGATTTTGTAGCAAAACATTCATATGAGGCATTGATTAATGAGGCTGAGACAAATTCCTTAGATATTGTTTGTGGTAATGGATTAATATATTATGATGAAAATAATAATTATCTATATGCAAAGAAAAGACAGTTTCCATCTAAAGTATATAATGGTGTAGATTTTTACTATAACAGCGTAAAAGAAGGTGCAATGGCTGTATGTGTTCCCTTTAATGTTTATCGCACTGAGTTCATTAGGCAGAATAGTCTCTTTTTTGAGGAGCATATAGCATTTGAAGATGAGCTATGGACTCCCCAGGTGTTTTTAAAGGCTAAAAAAGTTAAGTACATAGATATAACATTCTATATGTATTTCAAGCGGGAAGGCTCCAGAATCGCTACAGAGGTAGCAAATAATAAAGATATATTTGATATTGTAAATATATGCTACAAGCTTGAAGAGCTATATTCTCAGGTGGATGATAAGAAGCAGAGATATCTATTTAATGAAACACTTTTTTATATGTATTTAAATGCCTTTGTTATAGGTAACTTTATGAAACCTGGGGAAATAAATAAAAAGTTTTTAATTGGAAAAGCAAAATCCTTGAGATGTAAAGTAAAATTGATGATATTCCTAATTAATAAAAGGCTTTATAGAAATTTAACATTATTGATTAGAAGATCAAAAGGTGAAAGGTAGTTTTATGCAGCCACCCAAAATAACCATATTTACTCCTACATACAATAGAGCATATACCTTGAAGAAATTACTTGATTCACTAATCAGGCAAGAATATAAAAGCTTTGAGTGGTTAGTTATTGACGACGGCTCCAAGGATAATACAAAATCACTGTTTGATGAATGGTGTAAGGAAGATTTCGGTTTCAATATCAGATATATATATACAACAAATGGTGGAAAGCATAGAGCTATAAATCAAGCACTGCAAATTGCTAAAGGTGAGTTGTTCTTTATTATTGACTCGGATGACTATTTAACTGATGATTCTCTGAATAAAGTACTTTTGTGGTACAATAGCATTAAAGATGATAATTCAAAAAAGTGGATAGGTGTATGCGGTAATCGGGGGTATAACCCAAAAGAGATTATAGGAACTTCTTTTGAGGGAGAATATATTGATACATCTTTTTTGAATAGATATAAGTATGGTATTACAGGAGATAAAGCAGAAGTTTTTATTACCAAATATATAAGTGATTATAAATTTCCTGAAATTGAGGGCGAGAATTTTATTCCGGAAGGCATTGTATGGAATAGGATGAGTCACGATGGATATGTTCTCAGACACTTTAATGAAATCATATATTTGTGTGAATACTTGGAAGATGGGCTTACAAGAAATGCAAATGCAATAACACTTAAGAACTTTAATGGATACACGCTTATGATTAAGGAACTTATGCAGTATAATTATCCCTTAATGAAAAAAGTAAATTCCTTGGGAATTTATATTCGCCTTGCCAGGATGAAGGGTATGAGGTATAAGGATATATCAAATAATGTGAGCATAAATGCTTTTTCCTGTTGGATAGCCCAAATATTATCTAGTCTCTGGTCAAAAATAAGAAAGGTATAAGAAGGGGTATTCAATGGATAATAATATTC
>JAEZGU010000051.1 GCA_023416855.1 Bacillota bacterium | reverse complement strand
TGTCCTGTAAAAGCTATCAGTAAGGTAGGTGTTTAATTATGAAAAATAAGAATATACTATTAGTTGGTGTTGGTGGTCAAGGAACTATACTTGTAAGTAAAATCTTGTCAACAGGTCTTTTGCAAGCAGGCCATGATGTAAAAATGTCTGAAATACATGGTATGGCACAAAGAGGCGGTAGTGTTTCAACACAAGTAAGATACGGTGAAAAAGTTTATTCACCTATTATTGGTGTTGGAGATGCTGATATCTTAGTTTCATTCGAAACAATGGAAACATTAAGATGGCTTGAGTTTTTAAAACCTGATGGAGTAGCTGTTATAAATGAACATGAAATTCCTTCTGCTCCAATATTATCAGGAAAAACTTTGTATCCACAAGGTATAATTGATACAATTAAAGAAAAAGTAAAAACAAAAGTTATAAATGCTGCAGATATTTCTGAAAAATTAGGCAATACAAAAGTAATGAATGTTGTGCTTTTGGGAGCTTTAATTAAATCAATGAACTTAACAGACATCGATTGGGAAAGCATAATTAAAGATTTGGTTAAAGAAAAATTTGTAGATATAAACATTAGAGCATTGCAAGCCGGAATGGATGCAGTATAACTAAAATTACAAAGCGAGGCGAATATGAGCTATAAAGTTTTGGCTATAAATCCAGGTTCAACTTCTACAAAAATTGCATTGTACGAAGATGAAAAAGAAATATTTGTAAAGACATTAGATCATCCCATAGAGTTAATTGACTCATTTGAAAATGTAGAAGATCAGTTGCAAATGAGACAAGAGGTTGTTATGTCTTTCTTAAAGGAAAAGAATTTTGATGTTAATGAATTATCAGCAGTTGTAGCAAGAGGGGGAATGTTACCACCCGTTAAATCAGGAGCTTATATAATTAATGATTTAATGATTGATAGAGTGGAAAGACGTCCTGTTATGGAGCATGCTTCAAACCTTGCTGCACCTATTGCTTATGGTATTGCTAAGAAAGTTGGAATTCCTTCATATATTTATGATTCAGTTATGACTGATGAATTACTTGATATAGCAAGAATTTCTGGAATGCCTGATATTCCGAGAACAAGCTCAAGTCATGTTTTAAACACAAGAGCTATGGCTATAAAGTACGCAAAGAGTAAAGGAAAATCATATGATGAATTAAATATCATAGTAGCTCATTTAGGTGGCGGAATATCAATTAATGTGCATTCACAAGGCAAAATAGTTGATTTAATATCAGATGATGAAGGTCCTTTTTCTCCTGAAAGAGCTGGAAGAGTTCCTTGTAGGGAGCTTATAAATCTTTGTTATTCAGGCAAATTTGATAAAAAGACAATGCAAAGAAAATTAAGAGGAAACGGCGGTCTTAGAGCATATCTTAACACAATAGATGCAAGAGAAGTTGAAAGAATGATCGAAGAAGGCAATGAGGAAGCAAAGCTTACTTATGAAGCAATGGCTTATCAAATTGCTAAAGGTATAGGTGACCTTGCAACAGTTGTAAAAGGAAAAGTTGATGTTGTCATCTTGACCGGTGGAATTGCTCATTCTAAGATGTTAACATCATGGATAGTAGATAGAGTGTCATTCATCGCTCCTGTAGAAATAATGGCAGGTGAAAATGAAATGGAAGCACTTGCATATGGTGCACTGAGAGTTTTAAGAAACGAAGAAGCAGCAAAAGAATATACAGAATAAATATGACCCGCATTAGCGGGTCTGTTTTTTACCATTTTACACGAACAAACAATAATTACATAACATATATATTCGCATTATAACGAACAGTATTTAAATATATATAAATAATTATCTTGAAATCCATTGACAATCAAATTATAATTTGTTATGATTTAGTTAATAATAAACTACCTAAAGAATAAAGGATGGTTGATATGAATTTTGATGTTAAAAAAGTGTTTGTTGAAAAGAAAGCAGGTTTTAATACAGAGTCTATAAGTTTGCTAAATGATTTTATAGAAAACCTTCAATTAAATAATTTGAAAAATGTTCGTATATTAAACAGGTACTTGGTGTCAAATTTAGACGATAAGGATTTTGAAAGGGTTGTAGCTACAGTTTTTTCAGAGCCAAATCAAGATAATGTTTTTTTTGGAGAAATCAGTAATTTAGATAATGTATTTGCTGTAGAATTTTTACCTGGACAATATGATCAAAGAGCGGATTCTGCATCTCAATGTATTCAAATTATTACCGGAAAGGAAGAAGTAAAAGTTAAATATGCAAAGATAATAATTCTTGAAGGTACATTATCAAAAGAAGATATAATAAAAATAAAAAAATACTATATTAATCCTGTAGACTCAAGAGAAACAGATTTAAACGGCATAGATTCATTTTATGAAAATTATAATGAAGCACCTAATGTGGAGTTAATAGAAGGTTTTATAGATAAATCTTATGAAGAGATAGAAAAACTACGTGAGCACATGGGTCTTGCTATGAGTTATGAAGATTTATTATACTGTCAGGAATATTTTAAAAATTCAGAAAAGAGAAATCCTACGATAACTGAAATAAAAGTAATAGATACGTATTGGTCAGATCATTGCAGACATACCACTTTTAACACCCAAATAGAGAAAATAGATTTTGAAAAAGGAAAAGTAAATAAAGAAATACAAAATACTCTTGAACAATATTTAAAATCAAGAAAATTTGTATATGAAAATAAAAATAAAGATGTATCTCTTATGGATTTAGCCACTATCAATGCAAAAGAGTTAAGAAAATTAGGATATTTGGACGATTTGGAAATTACTGATGAAATAAATGCATGCAGCATCTCAATAAATGTGGATGTTGATGGAAAAAATGAAGAATGGTTATTGATGTTTAAAAATGAGACACATAATCATCCAACTGAAATAGAACCATTTGGTGGCGCAGCAACATGTATTGGAGGAGCTATTAGAGACCCTTTATCAGGTCGTTCATATGTTTATCAAGCAATGCGTGTTACAGGAAGCGGTGATATAAGACAAAAGATCGAGGATACATTACCAGGAAAGCTTCCTCAAAGAAAAATATCTACTGAAGCAGCAGCTGGCTACAGTTCTTATGGAAATCAAATAGGATTAGCAACTGGCTTTGTAAACGAAATATATCATCAAGGATACGTGGCTAAGAGAATGGAAGTTGGCGCTGTTATTGCTGCTGCAAAAAAAGAAAGTGTTAGAAGAGAAATGCCTACTAAGGGAGATGTTGTAATACTCCTTGGAGGTAGGACGGGAAGAGATGGATTAGGAGGAGCTACTGGTTCATCTAAGGAGCATGACGAAAAATCAATAATTAAATGTGGTTCAGAGGTTCAAAAAGGAAATGCACCTACTGAAAGAAAAATTCAAAGATTATTCAGGAATAAAAATGTAAGCTTATTGATAAAAAAATGCAATGATTTTGGAGCTGGAGGAGTTTCTGTAGCAATAGGAGAATTAGCTGATGGTTTAAATATAAACCTTGATATGGTACCGAAAAAATATGAAGGTTTAGACGGTACTGAGATAGCAATATCGGAGTCACAGGAACGAATGGCTGTGGTAGTATCTAAGACTGATGCAGAAAAATTTATTGAATATGCTCATAATGAAAATTTAGAGGCAACTATCGTAGCTGAGGTTACTGACGATAGAAGGCTGAAAATGATCTGGAGAGGAAATACAATTTTAGATATAGATAGGAGCTTTCTTGATACAAACGGTGTAAAGCAAAAAGTTAATGTTCTTATAAAGGAGCCTAAAAAGAAAGTAGCTAAGAGGTCTTTTTATAACAATGATATTAAAGAAGCGTGGCTCGAAAATTTAAGAGATTTAAATGTTGCCTGCCAAAAAGGTATGGTGGAAAAATTTGATTCCACAGTTGGAGCAGGAACAGTATTAATGCCATTTGGAGGATTCACACAATTAACACCTACAGAAGGAATGGTTGCTAAAATACCAGTTCTCAATAAATCTACTAATACTTGCTCTGTTATGACATATGGATTTGATCCATTTTTATCAGAAGTTAGTCCATATCATGGAGCAATCTATGCAGTTATTCATTCTGTTGCCAAAGCGGTAGCAATGGGAGTCGACTACAGTAAAATAAGATTAACCTTCCAAGAATTTTTTGAAAAATTAAATAAGGAACCAGAAAGATGGGGAAAGCCAGTTAGTGCGTTATTAGGAGCTTATAAAGTACAGCATGAGCTAAAAATACCTGCCATTGGTGGCAAGGACAGTATGTCTGGAACGTTTAAGGACTTAGATGTGCCGCCTACACTAATTAGCTTTGCTGTAGGTATAACAGATGTTAAAAATGTTATATCTCCGGAATTCAAAAAATCAGGAAGTAAAGTATTATTAGTTAAAATAAATAAAGATGATAATTTAATGCCAGATTTTGAAGATATTAAAAATAAGTACAGATTAATACATGAAGCCGCATTAGAAGGTAAAATATTAAGTGCATATACAGTGGGTTATGGAGGAGTGGCCGCTACTTTAAGTAAAATGGCTTTAGGAAATCAAATTGGGTTTAAAGCAAATATTGACTTATCAATGGATAAATCTCAATGGTTCTCTTCAAGCTATGGAGATTTAATTATAGAAGCAGATGAAGCATTTATAGGAACTGAATTAGGAATTACAATAGATACAGCAGAAATACAATTAAGTGAAGGCTTGAGTATTACACTGAATGAAATAAAAAGCAATTGGATGAAGACATTTGAGAACATTTATCCTGTTAAAAAAGATGTGGAAGGAAAAATAACAAATAGCTACACTCATACAGTAGGTAAAATCAAATCAACAACAAGAATAGCAAAGCCAAGAGTGTTTATACCGGTTTTTCCTGGTACAAATTGTGAGTATGACACGCAAAGAGCATTTGAAAGAGCTGGAGCAAAGACAGAAATTTTTGTATTCAATAATCTAAGCACTATAAACGTTGTTGATTCAATAAAAGAAATGAATAAACGCATACTTAATTCACAATTAATTGCCTTTCCAGGGGGCTTCAGCGCAGGTGATGAGCCTGAAGGCTCAGGCAAATTTATCGCTTCAGTTTTTAGAAGTGAATTATTGAAAGATGCTGTTATGGATTTGCTAAAAAACAGAGATGGTTTAATAATAGGTATATGTAACGGATTTCAAGCCTTAATCAAGCTTGGTCTTGTGACATTTGGTGAAATAGTAGATATGAAGGAGGATTATCCAACTTTAACCTACAATAAGATCGGCAGACACGTATCATCTTTTATAAGAACCACCGTGGTCAACAACTCATCACCTTGGTTAAATAAATGTAATGTTGGAGATATTCATAGTTTGCCTGTATCTCATGGAGAAGGTAGATTCGTAGCTAATGAAAAATGGATTGAAAAGTTAAAATTGAATGGCCAGATAGCAACACAATACGTGGATTTAAATGGTTATCCAACTTATGATGGATTGTTTAATCCTAATGGTTCCATAGATGCCATAGAAGGTATAACAAGTCCTGATGGAAGAGTTTTTGGGAAAATGGCTCACTCAGAAAGAATTGATAACAATATATATTTAAACATACCTGGTGATAAGAATCAATTTATCTTTGAATCCGGAGTACAGTACTTTAAATAGGAGGAAATATGAAAGTAGCAATAATCATGGGAAGCGATTCAGATTTCCCAGTAGTAGAAAAGGGCTATAATATTTTAAATGAGTTTGGAGTAGAAACAGATGTAAGAGTTATATCTGCTCACAGAACACCGGATGAGGCAATAAGTTTTGCAAAAAATGCTGATAAAAATGGCTATGAGGTAATTATTGCAGCGGCTGGAAAGGCAGCTCATTTACCTGGGGTTTTAGCCGGATGTACGTCTTTGCCGGTTATAGGTATTCCAATAAAATCCTCAGATTTGGAAGGCATGGATGCACTTCTTGCTATAGTTCAAATGCCTCCTGGTGTACCGGTTGCAACAGTTGCAATAAATGGAGCTGAAAACGCAGCACTATTGGCAGTACAAATATTATCAGTCAAATATGATGAATTAAAAATTAAATTTAATCAATATAAAAAACAAATGGCAGAAAAGGTTAGAGAAAAGGATAAAAAAATACAAAATCAACTGAGAGGTGTAAATTAATGAAATTAGATATGATTTATGAAGGAAAAGCAAAAAAGGTTTATAGAACTGATGACGAAAAGAAGTATATTGTGGAATACAAGGATGATGCAACAGCGTTTAATGGTGAAAAAAGAGGAACTATTGTTGGCAAGGGAGTAGTTAACAACAAAATGTCAGCAGCATTATTTTCTTTGTTAGAAAAGAATGGTATACCAACCCACCATATAGAACTTTTAAGTGACAATGAATCATTAGTTAAAGCTGTAAAGATTCTACCTCTTGAGGTAATAGTTAGGAATATTGCAGCAGGTTCATTGGCAAAAAGATTGGGACTAGAAGAGGGCGTTGTTATGAAGGAAACTGTTTTGGAATTCTCTTATAAAAATGATGAATTAGGCGACCCTATGATTAACGATTATCACATAAAGGCAATGGGCTTCGCTACAGATGATGAATTAAAAACAGTTAAGGAATATGCACTAAAAATAAACGAAATATTAAAAGAGTTCTTTCTTGGTATAAACATTAAGCTAATTGACTTTAAGCTTGAATTTGGACTTTATGAAGGTAAAGTAATTTTAGCAGATGAAATATCTCCGGATACTTGCAGGTTATGGGACACAGTAACGAATAAAAAACTAGATAAAGATAGATTTAGAAGAGATTTAGGCGATGTTGAAGAGGTTTATCAAGAGGTATTAAAAAGAATTAGCAAAATCAATTAGTAATAACATAAAGGAGAAATTATGTACTACGAAATAATGGATGATGATAAGCTTCATGAGGAATGTGGTGTTATAGGAGTATATACTAACAAGCCAAATATTGCTTCTCAATTAATATATTTCGGATTGTTTGCACTTCAGCACAGAGGTCAAGAAAGTGCTGGAATTGCAATTCATACCGGCAAAAAAATTGATTATCATAAGGATATGGGTTTAGTAGCGGATGTTTTGACACCGGAGGTTGTTCATAAATTTAAAGGAGACATTGCCATAGGACATGTTAGGTATTCAACAACAGGTGAAAGTGAAAAGCAAAATGCACAACCATTAGTTGTAAGATATAAAGAGGGCTCCATAGCTTTAGCTCATAATGGTAATTTAGTAAATGCAAGTTCATTAAGAAATATACTTGAAGATAGCGGAGTTATATTTCAAACTTCAATTGATTCTGAGGTTGTTGCAAATATGGTGGCTAGATATAATAAGGGTGACATAGTTAGCTCGATTAAAAATATAACCGAAATAGTTAAAGGCGCTTATGCATTTGTTTTTATGACAGAAAAACAATTAATAGGTGTAAGAGATTATTTTGGCTTAAGACCTCTTTGCTTAGGTAAAAGAGCTGATGGATATCTTCTTGCTTCAGAGAGTTGTGCAATAAGTGCAATGGGTGGAGAATTTATAAGAGATATAGAGCCGGGTGAAATAGTTGTAATCGATAATGATGGAGTTACAAGTATAAAAAGTGACAGATATGCTCAGAAAAAGCTATGCATATTTGAACACATATATTTTGCAAGACCTGATAGTAATTTAGACGGTGTTAATGTATATGAAACAAGATTTAATTCCGGAAAATTATTAGCTAAGGAAGCACCTGTAAAAGCTGATTTAGTATTTTCTGTACCGGATTCAGGCACTCCTGCGGCAATTGGATATGCAGAGGAGTTAAACATTCCATTTGGATTAGGTCTTATAAAAAACAGATATGCTAAAAGAACGTTTATAGAGCCAAATCAAGAACTTAGAGAGCAAGGTGTTAAAACAAAACTTAGTGTATTAAAGGAAATTGTAAAGGATAAAATAGTTGTTCTAATAGATGATAGTATAGTAAGAGGAACAACAACAAAGCAAATAGTAAGCATGGTTAAGGAAGCAGGAGCGAAGGAAGTGCATGTTAGGATTGCATCTCCACCGGTAACTCATTCTTGTTTCTTTGGTATTAACACTCCTGATAGAAAAAAGCTAATTGGAGCTAATAAAACTATTGAAGAAATAAGAGAATTTATAAATGCTGATAGCTTACACTATTTAAGCGTGGAAGGCTTGGTTAAGGCAACAACGTCTGAAAATAGCTATTGTCTCGCTTGTTTAAATGGAGATTATCCAATGGAAGTACCTAACAAAAATATGTAATGAGGTGAAAATATGTCTGAAAAACTAACTTATAAGGATTCTGGAGTTGACATACACGCTGGATATGAAACAGTTAAATTAATTAAGGATTATGTAAAAAAAACATATATAAAAGGTGTAGTTTCTGACATTGGTGGCTTTGGAGGTATGTTTGCTCTTGACAAGGACGAATATGAGGAACCAGTACTTGTTTCAGGCACAGATGGTGTGGGAACTAAGCTTATGATAGCTTTTAAAACAGATAAGCATGATACAATTGGTGAGGATGCTGTGGCAATGTGCGTTAATGATGTTATATGTCAAGGAGCTAAGCCTCTATTTTTCTTAGATTATATAGCAACGGGAAAACTATTGCCACAAAAGGCTGCTGATATAGTTAAAGGAGTATCTAATGGATGTATTAAAGCAGGCTGTGCTTTAATAGGAGGAGAAACTGCAGAAATGCCCGGACTTTATAGTGAGGGTGAATATGATATTGCAGGATTTTGTGTTGGTATAGTTGATAAAAAGAAACTAATAGATGGCTCTAAAATTGTTGAGGGAGATATTCTCATAGGAATTCCTTCCAGTGGAATACACAGCAATGGTTATTCCTTAGTTAGAAAAGTATTTTTTGACCATAAAAACTATGATGTGAACCAATATGTAGAGGAACTGGGATGTACATTAGGGGAAAGTTTAATGGTTCCAACAAAAATTTATCCAAAGATTATACTAAATTTAATTTCAAAGTTTGAAATTAAGGGTATGTCAAATATTACAGGCGGAGGTTTCTATGAAAATATTCCCCGCATGTTTCCAGATGGTATAACAGCTGATATAGATACTAAAAGCATAGATGTTCTGCCAATATTCAGACTCTTACAAAATGAAGGTAATATAGATATTGACGAAATGTACTCTACATTTAACATGGGCATAGGTATGGTTTTAGCTGTGGATAAGGGAATTTGCCATGATGTTTTGGCTTATTTAGAGTCATTAGGGGAAAAGCCTGTTGTTATTGGAAAGACTGTTCAAAGAGAAGGTGGTTTAAAAATATGCCATCAGTAAAAATCGGTGTATTGATTTCAGGATCAGGTTCAAATTTGCAAGCATTGATTGATAATGTTGGAAATGGAATTATTAATGGAGAAATAGCTGTAGTTATTTCTAATAGGGAGCATGCTTATGGTTTAGAGAGAGCCAGGTTAAACAACATAGATGCAGTTTTTTTAAATGAGAAAAACTATGAGAACTTTGAGCTTTTTAATGAGTCAATAATTAATGAGCTAAAAAAAAGAGGCGTGGAGTTAGTTATATTAGCAGGCTACTTAAAAATACTATCCCATAAATTCATTGAAGAATTCAAAAATAAAATAATTAATATTCACCCGTCCTTAATACCATCTTTTTGCGGCAAGGGATACTATGGCATTAAGGTCCACCAGGCAGCTATTAACTATGGAGTTAAAATAAGCGGTGCAACAGTTCATTTTGTTGATGAGGGAGCAGATACGGGACCAATAATTTTACAAGAAGCGGTAGAAGTGTTAGATGAAGATACTGCTGATACTTTACAGAAAAAGGTATTAAATATTGAGCATAGGCTGTTGCCACTTGCTGTTAAAATGTACTGTCAGGGAAGATTAGTTTTAGATGGAAGAAAAGTAATGATCAAATGAAAGGAAGAAAAAATGAGAGCATTAATAAGTGTATCAGACAAAACGGGAATCGTTGAATTTGCAAAAAAACTGGAAAGTTTAGGAGTAGAAATAATTTCAACAGGTGGTACATTTACTACTTTAAAAAATGCAAATATTAATGTAATAGGAATTTCAGATATTACAGGATTTCCTGAATGCTTAGATGGTCGAGTTAAAACTTTGCACCCTAATATTCATGCAGGAATATTGGCAATTAGATCTAATGATGAGCATATGAAGCAGCTTTCAGACTTAAGGATTGATACAATAGATATAGTTGTAGTTAATTTATATCCCTTTAAACAAACGGTACTAAAAAATGCTGATAGACAGGAAACGATAGAAAATATAGATATTGGAGGTCCAACCATGCTTCGGTCTGCAGCCAAAAATTATCAAGATGTTGCAGTTGCAGTGGACCCTGATGATTATAATTTAATTATAATTGAATTAACAGTAAACAATGAAATTTGTCTTGATACTAAGTTTTATTTAAGCTCAAAAGTTTTTGAGCATACGGCACACTACGACGCATTAATTGCTGCATATATGAAAAAGGAAAGAATGGATTTTACCTTGCCTGAAACGATTACTTTAACATATGAAAAGTTACAGGATATGAGATATGGTGAAAACCCTCATCAAAAAGCAGCTTTTTATAAAGAAATAACTAACCAGAAAGGTTTTTTAACATCTGCTGTTAAGCTTCACGGAAAGGAACTGTCATTTAACAACATTAATGATACAAATGGTGCACTTGAGCTGTTAAAGGAATTTCAGGAACCTACAGTTGTTGCTTGTAAGCATGCAAATCCTTGTGGAGTTGGCACAGCTGATAACATATATGATGCATACATAAAGGCATACAATGCTGATCCAACATCTATTTTCGGAGGAATAATTGTATTTAATCGTGAAATCGATGAAAGAACAGCAGAAGAAATCAATAAAATATTTGTAGAAATAGTTGCGGCACCATCCTATTCGGAAAAAGCTTTAAATATACTTCAATCAAAGAAAAACATTAGGCTGTTGCTAATAGAAAATATAATGGAAACTTTGGATGAAAATTCATACGATATAAAAAAAGTTGCTGGTGGTATTCTTGTTCAAACTATAGATTCCAAGCTTTTTCCTGAAAAATATGAAATCAATTGCGTAACTGTTAAAGAACCAACTGAACAGGAAAAACGTGATTTACTAATGGCTTGGAAAATAGTGAAGCACACTAAATCTAATGCCATAGTAATTGTTAAAAATGGTCAATCCATAGGCGTAGGACCAGGGCAGGTTAATCGCATTTGGGCTTGTAAGCAGGCAATTGAGCACGCTATTGAATTTTTAGGCATTGAAAGCTTACAAAGTGCTTCACTTGCATCTGATGCATTTTTCCCATTTCCGGATTGTGTACAGGAAGCTGCAAAGGTAGGTATATCTGCAATCATACAACCTGGAGGATCCCTTAAGGATGATTTGAGCATTGAAGCATGTAATGAAAATAATATGTCCATGGTTTTTACAGACATGAGACATTTTAAGCATTAGGAGGTGTAAAATGAAGGTTTTAGTTATCGGAAATGGTGCTAGAGAGCATGCCATATGTTATAAGCTTAAACAAAGCAGTATAGTTGGTGAACTGTATTGTGCTCCAGGCAATGGAGGTATATCTCAAATAGCTAATTGTGTTAATATAAAAGTTGATGAATTAGATAAGGTATCAGAATTCGCAGTAAATAATAAAATTGATTTAGTTGTTATAGGACCTGAACTTCCCTTAACTTTAGGGCTTACAGATATACTTAAAGAAAAAGGAATAAAAGTATTTGGACCGGACAAAAAAGGTGCCAAATTAGAGGGGAGCAAGTCATATTCTAAAGAGTTTATGGAAAAATACGGAGTTCCGACAGCTAAATATAAATCCTATACAAATTCAACAGAAGCTAAGGAAGGCTTAGATAAATTTGATTTACCTGTCGTTATAAAAGCAGATGGTCTTGCAGCAGGCAAAGGTGTTATTATATGCCACAGCATAAATGAAGCAGTTGAAGCAATAAATAGCATCATGGATGAAAAGAAATTTGGAGATGCAGGAAATACAGTGATTGTTGAAGAGTTTTTAGAAGGTATTGAAAGCTCTTTGCTATGTTTTGCAGATGGAAATTCACTTATTCCTATGGAAAGCGCAAAAGATTATAAGAAAGCTTTTGATGATGATAAAGGTTTAAACACAGGAGGAATGGGATGCTTTTCACCTAATCCTGTCTATACAAATGAGTTGAAAAGCTACATAAAAGAAAATATACTCAATACTACTTTAAATGGTTTTAAAAAGGAAAATATTAATTTTAAAGGTGTATTGTTTATAGGCTTGATGATCAAGGATGGAAAAGCTAAGGTATTAGAATACAATACACGTTTCGGAGATCCGGAAACAGAAGTAATACTTCCAAGATTAGAATCTGATTTAGCAGAAATAATTTTTAAATGTATTGATGGCGGTTTAAAGGAAGAAGATTTACTGTGGAAGAATGAAAAATGTGTTACTGTTGTCTTAGCTTCAGGTGGGTATCCGGAAAAATATGAAACTGGGAAAGAAATAACCGGATTGAATGAATTAGATAAAAATATAATAGCTTTTCATGGAGGAACTAAAGTTATAGATAATAAAGTTCTCACTAATGGAGGGAGAGTTTTAGCTGTTACAGCGCTGGGTAGTACAATAGAAAAGGCAAGAGATAGTATATATAGGAACATACAAAAGATTAAATTTGAGAATATGCAGTATAGAAAAGATATAGGGGTTTAACCCCGTTTTTTTTATCATTATAGAGATAAGCTTGAATATACTTAATATTAAATAGGGGTATAGGAGGAGCTTATGTTAATACATGTAGTACAAAGAGGAGATGTCCTTTGGAGTTTAGCTGATTATTATAAAACTGATGTAGTATCTATTATGGAAGCAAACGGTTTAACAAATCCAGATCAGTTATTGATAGGACAGTCGCTTTTAATTCCAAGAGAGCAAAATACATATACAGTTAGGCCTGGTGATACAATATGGAAAATTGCAGGGAGCTTTGGTGTTCCCATACAGGATCTATTATGGGAAAATCAAATATTAAATCCTGACAGTCTATATATTGGACAAATACTGAAAATACCGGAAAAACCTAAGACAGAAATTGATGTTAATGCATTTTCTTATTTTTTAGGGCAGGAAGGTATACCGATTGTAAGTGAAGTGGGAGATTTGTTAACATATTTAAGTCCATTTGCCTACTTGATAAACGAAGATGGAAGTTTAGTGTCTATAGATGATGAGCCATTAATAGGAGAAGCTATAGCACATGGTGTAGTGCCTATGATGGCTATTGTAAATTTTACATACAATGTGGCAGGAGAAAATATAGCAAATAAAGTGCTAAATAATCCTGATGTAGTTAATATTCTTTTGAACAATATTATCAATATTATGAAGGAGAAAGGTTATCAGGGATTAAACATAGATTTTGAATATGTGTTGCCGGAAGATAGGGAAGCATATAACAATTTCTTAATGTTAGCAACTGAAAGGTTACACGAAGAAGGATTTTTTATATCTACATCTTTAGCACCTAAATTAAGTGCAGAACAAATTGGACTTCTATATGAAGCACATGACTATCCCGCTCATGGAAGAATTGTTGATTTTGTAGTATTAATGACATATGAATGGGGCTGGAGAGGCGGACAACCAAGAGCAATTTCGCCTATTAATGAAATAAGAAGAGTTTTGGATTATGCTGTTACTGTTATTCCTCGAAATAAAATATTAATGGGTTTTCAAATATATGCAAGAGATTGGAAACTACCATTTGCAGAAGGTGATGAGGCAGACACAATAAGTGTAGAGGATGCTATGAATATAGCATATGCTCACAACGCACAAATACAATACGATAATTTATCTCAATCACCATATTTCAGATATACTGATGATGAGGGTAATGCTCATGAAGTATGGTTTGAGGATGCAAGGAGCGCTCAAGCAAAATTTGATGCAGTAAAAGAATATGGTTTAAGAGGTTTAAGCTACTGGGGTTTAGGGTACCCTTTCACGCAAAACTGGGTATTACTTGAAGATACTTTTAATATAAAAAAATTATAAAAGCTATTATCTTTTAAATCTTATATTTAATAGAGGAATTAGATATAAGTATACTGCATAGGGGATGCTGGCCGGAGTAGCTGACAAGGTAGCTAAAGGCACAGCAATTGCTATACTCCATGGAAATAGCTCTGAAGTCATAATTGCAGTATTTTCCAAATCGATAGCTATATCCTCTTTAGTCAAACCATTTTCAATATATGTTTTATTCATTAATTCATAAGTAAGTAAAACAGGCAATGTTTGATTACAACAAAACGCACCGGTTGCTAAGCTGGTAAATAGTGTAGTTAAATATGTGCCTATTTTTTTGCTCATTTTTTTAAGGATTCCTTGTATATCATTGAGCATTCCTGTTTCTTCAAAGATTCCTGAGTATGAAGATGCAAGCAAAACTATAAGAGCAACATTAAACATTGATAGTAGCCCACCGCCTGATAAAATGGTTGCTATCTCTCTTTCTGACTGTAATTCAAAACCATAAATCATTGCTTTAAAAACCTCTGAAATATGCATTTTTTGAACAAATAGACATACGATAAGAGCTGTTAAAATACTATAAAACATTGATGTTTTAACATCTTTTTTATTAAAGGCAAGAAGAAATATAATTATAGTAGGGAATATAGTCAATATATTTAAATTAAAATATAAAGTTATGTCATTTAGCAAATTGCTTTCATTTACTTGAATGGGATTTTGTTTCGATAATACAAAATATATTATTACTGTAGCAATAAAAGGTAAAATGCCTGTTACAAACATTCTTTTTACATTGTCATATAAATTAGTGCCTGTTACCGTAGCAACTAAGTTAGCACTTGAAGATGTTGGAGAGCATCTGTCACCAAAAAATGCTCCGGAAATTATGGCTCCGGCTGCAATGTTTACATTTACTCCGCCACCTTTAGCCAATACAATTAAAACAACTCCAATAGTTCCTACAGTTCCGAAGCTTGTACCAAGTGCAAATGAAACAATACAAGACAAAATAAAAGAAAATAATATAAAATAATTCGGATTCATAAATTTTGTTCCGTAATAAACAAAAAAAGGAATCGTACCGCTGGCTCTCCAAGTAGCAGTTATTATCCCGATTAATGCAAAAATAGGCATTAGCTGCAAAGCTTTTTTCATGCCTTTTAATATCATTTTATATATAGATGTAATGTCAAAACCTCTATTAAATGCAGTTAAAGAAAAAACAATCATACCTATGATTAAAGGTATTAGAATTGAAATATTTTTTGCTAAACTAAAAATTAATGATAATGTAAAAATAATAACTGAAATTAAAAAGTCCATCGTATGCTCCAAGTTAAGTAAAATATATGATAAATATTATATAACTTTATTCAAAAAATACAAGACCATCGTCCAGCAAACGATGGTCTTTAAGAAACTTAAATATTAGGAGATTCCTTTTAAAGGTTAAGTTTCTGTATTATAAGTATTATAATTAACAAATATGAAGATTTTATGAAGAAAATGCTTCTACATAATTTCTTCATAGTATTTTTTTACAATATATAAAAATATAAAAAGCAAAAAAGGATGTAAAGATGGGTTGCTGTGGTGGTCATAGACCGAATAAAAAATACACATTAAAAGAATATGTTATTTCTGCTACTGCAATAACTGTATTTATACTATTTATTTATATTATAGTATTAAAATTGAGGTAGGTGGATTATGATCAAAAAAGAGAAAATAAAAGTTTATGGAATGACCTGCGGTTCTTGTGAAGGCAGGGTTGAAAGAACTCTATTAAACATAGAAGGAGTAAAAAAAGCAAAAGCAAGCTACAGTGGTCAGCTTGTAGAGATTGAATTTGACGATGAATTATGTAAAATAAGTGATATAAAAAAATCAATAAACGATACAGGGTATAGTACGAAGGAAGAAAGTGACTATAAATTTTATGGAATGGTAATTATAGCTGCAGTTATTTTATTGCTTGGATTTAATACTGCAGGTTTTGATATGGAATCACAGTTGAACAATGCTTCATATGCAGTACTGTTTATTGCAGGCCTACTAACATCTGTACATTGTGTTGGGATGTGCGGTGGAATTATGCTATCACAAACAGTTAATAGTGAAAGTGAAAATAAACTTCAAGCAATGAAACCTGCTCTTTTTTATAATTCAGGAAGAGTAATTTCATATACCATACTTGGTGGAGTTATAGGAGCTGTAGGTTCGGTTTTTTCGTTATCCTTTAAATCAAAGGCCACAGTACAGATTTTAGCGGCTTTGTTTATGATTATTATGGGATTAAACATGTCAGGGTTTGGTTTATTTAGAAAGCTGCAAATAAAACTACCTCACTCATTTTGTAAATTCAAACACAAAAGTAATTCTCCTTTTATTGTTGGATTGTTGAATGGTTTTATGCCTTGTGGTCCCTTACAGACAATGCAAATTTTTGCTTTAGGAACTGGAAGTCCTGTAAAGGGGGCTATTTCAATGATGATTTTTTCTATAGGAACAGTGCCTTTAATGCTAACATTTGGTGCTATATCAGGACTGTTAAGTAAAGGATACACAAAAAGATTGTTGAAATTAAGTGGCGTAATGATTATCGTTCTTGGTATCATAATGGGAAACAGAGGTTTGTCAATGTTAGGCTTTAATTTGAATCCTACAGTATTAGCATTGAATAATAATTATGAAGCAAAAGGTCAAGAAAACCCTAACGTGGCAAAAGCAGAAATTATAGATGGAGTACAAATTATTAAGATGACTGTCAGTAACAAAGGTTTTACTCCAAATGCATTCTATGTACAAAAGGGAATACCTGTTAAATGGATAATTGATGGTCAAGAAATAAATACGTGTAATAATGCTATTATTGTACCTTCAATAGGCAAAGAAGTTAAAATTAATAAAGGCGAGAATATATTAGAATTTGATCCTAAAGAAAGTGATATGAGATTTAGTTGCTGGATGGGAATGATAAATGGAATAATAAAGGTAGTAGATAAACTTGATAATGTTGACATATCAATACCTGATCCAACGCTACCGGCACCTTCTACAGGGCCAAGTTGTTGTGCAGGACCAATAGATGAAGGTCCAGGAACGTATTATAATCCTCCAAGCATATATGGAGATGATATATCAAAAGTACCTACGGAAATGATTATTGGAAAATCGATAGACAATGCACTTACAATAAATGGTATTGGTTTTGAATTGCAGCCATTAGCAGCAGTTGTAGAAAAAGGAACTACAACTACAATTATATTTGATTTTACTAATTTTGACAATGCAGAGGGAACATACATTATTGTTGATGGGTATACTGGCGAATCAATAACTACCTTCCAAGGCATAAAAGGAATAAATGAAGTCGAGTTTGTTCCTAATGATTCTAATATATTCGGTATCGTAAAAGGTACAGCTTTGTTAGGCGTAATAGAAGCAGTAGAGCAAATTGATAATGTAGATTTAGATGAAATAAGAAATAGTTTAATATCACAATAAATTGTAAAAATATCTATAGGAGCATTGACAATATAAGGTTAATGCTCTATATTTATACCAAATGATAATGGAGTTTATATGAAAAATATACTATTAATAGAAGATGATGAAAGAGTTTCAGAAGTTGTAAAGGCGTATTTAAATAGAGAAGGATATAACGTTATTTTAACTGACAGAGGTCTTGAAGGTATAGAAATCAACAGAAAAAATAATGTTGATTTAATTATTCTCGACTTGATGTTGCCTGATATAAGCGGAGAAGAAGTTTGTAGAATTATAAGACAAAGCTCGGATGTCCATATATTTATGCTTACAGCAAAAGGAACATTGACAGAGAAAATTGAAGGACTAAATATTGGAGCAGATGAATACTTAGTTAAGCCATTTAGCCCAAGAGAATTAACTGCAAGAGTAAATGCCCTATTTAGACGTTTGAATAAAAACAATCATGTGGAAAATATTTATGATGACGGTAATTTATCTATAAATTATGAAAGACGAACTGTAAAATTAAAGGGTGAAGAAATTTCGTTTACTCCAAATGAATTTAATATTTTATATGTATTAGCAATGAATAATGGAAAAGTTCTATCCAGAGAACAGCTTATAGATAGAGTGTTTGGCATTGATTTTGATGGCTATGACAGAACCATAGATGTACATATTAAGAACATTCGAAAAAAGATTGAAGATGATACTAAAAACCCTAAATATATATTAACCGTTACAAAGTTAGGGTATAAATTCGGTGGTGAAAATTAATGCATACTATTAGAAAAAGATTGAGTATTCTTTTAATATCTTGTTCATTAATAGCTGTTATTTTAGTAATGCTGTTTGTAAACTTTACTATAAACAACATTTTTGAAGACTATATGACTGCTGTACAAAACAAAAGGTACGAACGAATAGTTTCGCAATTAGAAGAAATGTATAATAAGGAAGGTCAATGGAATGAGGCCTCCGGTGTGGAGTTAATGCATGAAGCCTATATGAGCAATTATAATTTAACTCTTTATGACATAAACAATAAAGTGGTCTGGGGTATGAACCCAATAGATATACGTAATAGAATTCATCTTCATGATATGAAGGTGCAGGATCAAGGTGTTTACTTAACTAAAAAATTTGAGTTGAAGTCTCATAATGAAATAATAGGTTATGTTGAAGTGGGACAATATTCCCCCTTGTTAATGACTGATGAAGATGCAATATTTAAATTATCGGTTAATAAAAGTATAATAATAAGTGGTATTGTCGCTATTATAATAATAATTGTTGTTAGTTTGTATTACTCAAAACAATTTTCTCAACCTATTACAGAAGTGTCAAATATGTCTGTTAATTTATCAAAAGGCAAGTTTAAGGAAAAAACTACTGTAAAAACAGATATAAAAGAAATAGCTAATTTAAGAAACAGTATAAATGAATTAGCGGAAAAATTAGATAGTCAAGACGACTTAAGAAAGCGCTTAATTTCCGATATGTCACATGAAATACGTACACCCTTGAATGTATTGCAAAATAATTTAGAAGCAATGATTGACGGGATATACCCTGTATCAAATGAAAAGTTAACTCATTTAAACAATGAGGTTATTAGATTTGGTAAATTATTAAACAATTTAGATAAATTAAAAGAATTTGAAAATGAAAGTATGAAATTAAACTTTCAAACAATAGATTTAGCTGAATTGTTAGAAAATATATATAACGATTTTTTAACAGAAGCACGAGAAAAGAACGTTTCAATCAAAATTAAGCATAATAACGAAAAATATTTATTAAACGGTGATGAGGATAAATTAAAACAAGTTTTTATAAATTTGATGGATAATGCTGTTAAGTTTACAAATAGTGGTGGAGAAGTTTTAATTTACTTATATAAGAATGAAGATAAAACTGTAGTTGAAATCAAAGATACAGGATTAGGTATAAAAAAAGAAGATTTACCGTTTATATTTGAAAGGCTGTATAGAGGCGACAAAAGCAGGCATGAAATAGAAGGAAGCGGAATAGGTTTAACAATTGTAAAAAATATTTTAGACTTACATTTGGCAACAATAAATGTTGAAAGCAAAGAAGGAGAGGGGACTTCAGTAGTTGTGATGTTTAACGGACTAAATTAAATAGTTTTTTTATTATTGCAAAAGACTTAAATGTGGTTTAAAATTAATCCGTGCGGAATAATTTTAAACCACGAAAATCGTTAACATTCCAAAACAGTCATTACGTGGAACGAAATCATTCCATGTAATGACTGTTTGTTTTTTTAAATAAGTTGAATTTATCTCGTTTTTAACATTATTAAATTTGGCATAAATCATGCATAGATAAAAGTGAGGAGTTATTATGAAAACTAAGAAAATTAAGTTAACTGCAGTGGAGGACAGAGCGCATATAACTTATGAAGCATTGTCTGTATTACATAAGTATGATGTAGGGTTAATTTGGATGGAGGTATATGCCTTTGTTGCGTATATCAAGTTAATGCCTGTAGAAGATGATGTGTGGGAGAAAATCAAAAAGGAGCTTCAAGAATTAAGTGGGTGGGCAACCTTAGAAGAAATTGATTTGTTTCCCTTCGAGGAAAAAGATACTGAAATGAAAAAGGTAATAGACGTTATTCCTCATGGGGTTGTTCTTCTAAATAAAAAAGGAGATATTAAATATTTTAATGATTACTCTGCAGATAAAATATTTAATACAGAAGGCAAGGATATTACAGGATTAAACATAAATAAATTTATAGATTTTAAAAAACTTATAAAATCACTTGAAAATGAAAAATTACTAAAAGAAAATATTGAAATAAATAATCAGCTTTATGAAGCAAATTTGCAACCTATTATTAACAAGGATAATGTTCTTAGTAGTTACTTGATTTCTTTTTATGAAATTGATTCTAATATATTTAATAGATATGACAATCCAATTACATTTAATGACATTATAGCAGAAAGTAATAAAATGCTTGAAACAATTGAATCAGGTAAGCTTTATTCAAAATCTGATTCACCTGTTTTAATAACAGGTGAAAGTGGAACCGGTAAGGAACTTTTCGCCAGAGCAATACATAATGAGAGTAAAAGAAAAAACAAACCTTTTATAGCTATAAATTGTGCAGCCATACCTGACCAACTATTAGAAAGTGAGCTGTTTGGGTATGAGGGAGGTACCTTTACAGGAGGCAGGAAAGAAGGAAAACCTGGGATATTTGAAATTGCAGGTGGTGGTACGGTATTTTTAGATGAAATAGGTGACATGCCCCCACATTTACAGGCAAAACTTTTGAGAGTATTGCAGGAAAAGAGAGTAAGAAGAGTAGGAAGTGCAAAAGAAGTAAATGTAGATGTAAGATTGATTTCAGCTACTAACCAAAATATTGACAATATGGTAAAGAATAAAGAATTTAGATTGGAGCTTCTATTTAGAATTAATATTTTCAATATAAACATTCCACCTCTTCGTGAGAGAAAAGAGGATTTACCTGCTCTTTATGAACATTTTGTAAAGAAACATTCAAAAAGATATCGCAAGGCTATAATAGGCATTGAAAAGGAAGCAATGAGGAAACTTATTAATTATAATTGGCCTGGAAATGTAAGAGAATTTCAGAATGTATTAGAAAGAGCAGTAGCGTTAACAATAAGTGATGAAATTTCAGCGAAAGATATAATTATAAATTATGATATTGTTCCACATATCACTACAGAAGGAAAATCACTAAAAGAGAGCATAGAAAATTTAGAAAAGAGAAAAATTGTTGAAAGCTTAAAAAATAATAAGAGCATAAGAGAAGCAGCTAAAGAATTAGATGTCACTCATACTTTGTTAATAAATAGAATGAAGAAGTATGGTATTGATAAAAATAATTTATAAAATTTTGGAGGTTATATGGATAAGGAAAAATTAAATGAAATGAAATTTTCAACAAGAGCAGTACATGCAGGGTATGTAAAAAATGAGTACGGTGCATTGGCAACACCTATTTATCAAACATCAACTTTTATATTTGACTCTGCTGAACAAGGTGGAAAAAGATTTGCATTAGAAGAAGAAGGATATATATACACAAGATTAGGAAACCCAACTAGCACTCAGGTTGAAGAGAAATTGGCAAACTTAGAAAATGCTGAAGCAGCTGTTTCTATGTCATCCGGTATGGGTGCTATAACATCAGTTGTATGGGCAAAGGTTAAGGCAGGGGATCATATAGTTGCTGCAAAAACATTGTATGGATGTACATTCGCATTCCTAAACCATGGTATGACGAGATTTAATGTTGAAGTAGATTTTGTTGACACTTCAGACCCTGAAAATGTAAGAAAAGCCATGAAACCAAATACCAAGATTGTTTACTTGGAAAGTCCTGCCAATCCAAATATGCTAATTGCAGACATAGAAGAAATTTCAAAAATAGCACATGAAGTTGAAGATTGTATAGTTGTAGTTGATAATACATATTGTACACCATACTTACAAAGACCTTTAGACTTAGGAGCAGATGTAGAAGTTCATTCAGCTACAAAATATTTAAACGGTCACGGTGATGTTATTGCCGGATTTGCAGTAGGTAAAAAAGAGTTTATAGATTTAGTAAGATTAGTTGGAATTAAAGATATGACCGGTTCGGTCTTAGGGCCTTTTGAAGCGTATTTAATAAACAGAGGTATGAAGACATTACAAATTAGAATGGATAAGCATTGTGCTAATGCACAAATAGTTGCAGAATTTTTGGAAAAACATCCTGCGGTTGCAAGTATTCAATATCCGGGTTTAAAAAGCTTCCCTCAATACGAATTAGCTAAAAAACAAATGTCAATGCCTGGAGCAATGATTGCTTTTGAAGTTAAAGGTGGACTTGAAGCTGGTAAGAAATTAATGAATTCATTACATCTTTGCACTTTAGCAGTTAGTTTAGGTGATACAGAAACATTAATTCAGCATCCTGCTTCAATGACTCATTCACCTTACACACCTGA
>JAEZGU010000233.1 GCA_023416855.1 Bacillota bacterium | reverse complement strand
ACTTGCTTCACAGGTGTGACAAGGACATGGAACGTCTTCACTACAAGCACTCAAGATTAATAAAAGATATGTTTGTTGAGGATAAGGCAGAGTTTTTAAAGCTACCGAAAACACCATTTGAAGTATTCATACATGAATTTGCAAAAGCAGATAACTATGGCAAGGTGAAATTTGACGGAAGAATATATTCTGCTTCGCCTGAATTATCCGGTAAGATATTGATTGTTAAAGCCGGAGCACATGATGTTGATATATTGGATCAGGAATGCAATCATATAGTCAGACACAAACGCCTTTACGGGGATGAAAAAGAATCAATGAACTGGATTCCTTACCTTGAAGTATTGGCTAAAAGACCCACAGCCATTAAATATACTGGTCTTTTTAATCAACTACCATTAATTTTAAAAGATCATCTTGAAAAATGTAGTTATGAAGACAAAAAAGGCTTACTGAAGCTGTTTTCAAAGATGACTGCACTGTCAGGTATGGAGCAAGCAATAGCCTCAATGGAAGAAAGCCTAAGATTAGGGGTTACAGACACAGACAGTATATGGGTTACATACTGCCGATTAAATTCTGGAACTTATGAAACGGAAATTAAGCTCCCTCCTTCGGTTCCGGAACTTAAGGAATACTTGTCAAATATATCTTCTTATGACGTATTGATAAGTCGAGGAGGGCCAAATTGATGACATCTGATACTTTAATAAAGGAATATTGCAAAGAATTAAGGTTTGGAAAAAACATCTATGAGAACTACTTAAAAATCCAAGCCAGTGACTTTGGAGATTTTCTGGCTCAGCTTCTGAAGCTTGAGATAGATCACCGAGAAAATACAAGGAAGAACCGGAACTAAAAGGCAGCGGGCTGTGATGTAATTAAAAGCTTTGAGAATTACGAGTTTACTGATATTCAGATTCCAACCTCAATAGATATTGAAACTCTAAAGAATGCTGATTTTGTGGACAAGAAGGAAAACTTGATTCTTTACGGTCCTGTTGGGACAGGTAAAACTGACCTGGCCACAGCGATAGGTGTCGCTGCTTGTTCAGCAGGAAAAAAGGTCAGGTTTTTCAGGACAGCGTCACTTGTTAATCATCTGAGTGAAGCGAAGGCAAAAGGTGAGCTTAAAAGGTTTCTAAAGCAGATTGAAAAAACAGATTTGCTGATTTGTGATGAATGGGGCTATGTGCCTTTCGAAAAGGAAGGCTCACAGCTTTTGTTTCAGGTTATTTCAGAATGCTACGAAAAAAGGAGTGTGATAATTACTACAAATCTTGAGTTTAGCAAATGGAATGGAATTTTCTATGATGAAAAGCTGACAAGTGCCATCATCGATAGGCTTGTACATCACAGCTATTTATTAGTTTTTCAGGGACAGAGCTACCGACTTACTCACTCCACCATAAAATCCCAATAATGGGTATGGGGTGCTTGGAAAATTAAGTTCCGGAATGCTTGAATTCTATATTGCCAAAAACATGAATATGATGAAATTACATCGGTATAGGATAAAACTACGAACGACATTTGATTTAGTGGATATTAATGGTATAATGAATAATTATTACAGTCTATGTATTGAGGGAATCATGAAGATAAAAAAAGAATCATCTATTAAATTGTGTGTTGCAATGGTAGTTATAATTTTCTTGATTTTATTTTTTAGTGATCATCAACCAAAAGCATTATCATTTTTATTTATTTCTGGTGGTGTTTTGGGGTTAGTAACAAAAACAGACCCTTTTGCACGTATTTCCAAAAACCCATTTGTTACAACTAAATTAAGTTATAGCGAAGATAGTATAGTTGGTCCTCTAATGAATATTTTTATAATTTTTATAGGGCTCATATGTATTGGTATATGAATATAATAGGCTTTTTTCTATACGGTTATAGGGGATTACTCAGAAATGGGTAGTCCTTTTAAATCACTCAATATCAAATATGTGTCGCTTAAGGATAATAATGTAAAGCAAAATTCTATTTTATGGTATATAGTTGTAAAATAGAAGAGTATTTCATGATTGTTAAATAGTATGTAATACAGAAGTTTAGGAGGTACACTACTTGATGATACAAAGATGTAAGAATTGTTCTTCACAGTTTAGATGGCATAATATTTTCAAATCCTTTTTATTTGGATATAGACCTATCGAGTGTGAACGTTGTAAAACTAAGCATTATATTAATTTTATTTCTCGACTGGTAGTTTCAATAGGTATTCCGCTACCATTGTTGTTTCAAAAATATTGTTACCGTTATTTTGGAGCATATTCACTTTTAATATATTTAATTTGGGCATCTTTTATCTTATGTATATTTCCATATTTTATGAGATATCATATTAAAGTTAAAGAAAATAAAGCTTAGTTGACTTCATTTGTAAATTATAAAACAAGGACTTGCTCAAAAGGCAGGCTCTTTTTATGTCATAAAAGGATAATACTGCGACATAGCTACATATAATAAAACAACTATTTGGTTCGGTTTTTAACCTTACAGTATCAACGGTTTCAAGGCTTAAAAAATGGCTGAAAGTAGCATTATTACTCGCTTTGATGTGATTTTGCTACTTTTATGTATATTTTCTTACTATTTTTGATAAAGTAAAATATTTTTTGAAAACCTTTTAATAATTTTGAAAACCTTTGACAATGTGGGGAAAAGTGGTATAATTTAATTAAGGAATCTGGAAACAGGTTTATTGGGTCGTACAAACGACATGGGGTTTGTAATAGATGTAAGAGATAGCCATCTATTCCGCTTGGGGACTCTAAAAAGCCAAGACGCACCGTGATTAGCGGTATTATATCTAATCTGTTGTCTCAACATATTAAATAATTATTTAAACACAAAATGCCTCTAATCGAGGTTTTTTGTGTTTATAAGGAATAATTGATGCTTAAAAAAGAGAATTTACTTAATTTAAATTATGTTCCGAATGAATCAAACATTGATATTAGGACAATTCAAGAGTTCTACGAGAATTATTTAATGCCTTATATTTTTAAGTATCAATTAAATGATGATTTGGCAATTACTCTAAAATTTCATAAAACAAATTTTTGTCATCTTCTTGGATTACATTATATTACTTCTTCTACTATGCATCATATAAAGTATGAAGGTGATTTTGGTTACAAAAAAATTAGAGATGAAGGTTTGTCCTTTGAAAAATTAGAAGCTATTAACAAGCATGAATTCGATTTAAACAGGAATAGAATTTTATATTTTCCATTCGTTTATCAGTTGTTGCAGAATCCTTATGTGATAGAATTTGATAAGGCTAAAGTAAAGAAATGTTCGGTGGATTGTAAATTAATGTTTTATGATGAATATCATAATGTGAATATTCATTTGGGTGTTAGAAGTAAAAATGGTGATTTCTTTCCTGTAACTTTCTTAGTTGAACCAATAGGTAATACATATAAAGGTGATAAATTTTTAAAAAGTCAAAGACAAAGGAAAATATATAAAGTTGAAATAGTTGAAAGATGGAATGTTTCTATAGCAAAAGAAATTAGCGAAATAATGGAAGTTCAAAGACAAGTAGCAGCTATAAAAGAAAAAGAGTAATACTCAAGACCTTCTTAACCGAGGGTCTTTTTTCATGTCAACAACTAAATTTATTAATAAAACAAAAGACAGGGTTGCCCTCGACAATCGTCCTGTCTTTTTTAGTGCTTACATAAAACCAATTACATTGTATGTTAATTGGTAGAGATTGTCAAATGATAAATATCATAGAAGGCGAGGTGATTTTATATGGAAGAGTACAACAAAGAACTTTGTAATACCAAACATGATGATATCAAACAGGATATAAAGGTTATAAATAAACGATTAGATGAGCATGATGATAAATTTGATGAAATAGAAAAGTCCCAGTATGAAAGCAAAGAAGCTAATACTAAGTCACATTTTGAGTTAAGAGAAGCTATCTCAAAAATTGAAAATTGTATAACTATGTTAACTCAAAATCAGACCAACAAAACTGAAATTACAAAAGGTCGGCTTGCATTGTACGGAATATTTATAACTGCATTGTTTTCAACAATTACTGCTATTGCTGTAGCAATAATAAATTAAGTGAGGTGATATTTATATGAATAAAGTGATTTTTAAACATCCTGACCAAGCGTACATATATAAGAAACTGCTAGATGCTGTAACGCAGGTATGTACTGATTATAAAAAGGATTGTACCTGTGTAGCAGGATATAGGTCACTAGAGTGCCAAGAAGCTACTAATGCTTTGGTACTTAAAACACGTAAAGGTGCATATCAGCTGCCTAATGGTGCGGTATATACAGGTACAGGAGCAAATAAAAAGTGCTGGGCAGCGCCTTATGGGCAGAGTAATCATTGTTATTGTATAGCTATGGACATTGACGATACATGGTTTAAAGCGTTAACCAATGTACAGCTAAAGAAGTATGGGTTAGTGAAAACTATGGATTACGAACCTTGGCACGTAACATTAATAGAGCTTGTAGGGATTAGTCAGGAAAAGAAAATTCAGATTAGAGATAGTGTTTTAAAGGGTATAGGTGAGGATGATATGACAATAAAAGAATTTCAGACAATAACTGGTTTAGTTGCTGATGGTATCGTTGGAGCTAAGACAATTGCTAAGGCTAAAGAAGTACAAGAGGTTGTAAATCAGATACTGAAGGGAGTTAAGTAGATATGAAGAATGTTGAGACAAGAAAATTTATAGCTTTATTTTTAACATTAATATTTGGGATTTTAACAGTTGCCTGATTCTGTATGGGTAAGGATATTCCTACTACTGTAACTCCAATAATAAGTATGGTTATTGGTTATTACTTTGGTAAGAGTACGGCTTTGGATAAAGCATAGTAAGAACATCATATTGACGGATAAAATTAAGTTAGGGGTACTTTCGTGGTATCCCTACTTAATTTTTTTTCGCTTTTTTTGTGGGAGTTTGGAGTTTTGCTATCGGAGTAGAGTATACTTGAATTTATTCTGCAAGTATAGTAAACTTGTTTCTAGTATGTATTACGTTATAAATCTATTTGAATAACGCAATGCAAAAAAACAATAATCACATATAAAAATTTTACTGTTAAAAAATCGATGCACGTACTTCAATATTCGATGCTGAAGCTGGTATCGCATTGAACGGAAACTTCGTTAAGTTAGTATCATGGTATGACAATGAATGGGGTTATTCAAACAAAGTTGTTGACCTTATCTCACAC
>JAEZGU010000228.1 GCA_023416855.1 Bacillota bacterium | reverse complement strand
GCCTGTGTTTGATTCGTTTATCCACGCATTTGGTACAGCAGGTACAGGTGGATTTTCAAACAAAGCTTTAAGTATTGGATATTATAAAAATCCATATATAGAATGGATAATAACAATAGGAATGTTTTTGTTCGGTATAAATTTTACACTGTTTTTCTTAATGCTAAGAAGAGATTGGAAATCAATATTAAAGAACGAAGAATTTCGTCTTTATTGCTCCTATTCGTTAATAGCAATTGTACTTATTTTTCTAAATGTTTTACCAAAATTTCAATTTAATTATCCTGAAGCCTTAAGACATTCAGCTTTTACTGTTTCAAGCTTAGTATCTACGACAGGATATGCAACTACAGATTTTAATTTGTGGCCGATGTTTTCCAAATCTATTTTGATGATATTAATGATTTTCGGTTCATGTGCTGGCTCAACTGCAGGAGGGATAAAATCAATAAGAGTATTGGTTTTATTTAAATCAATTATTTATGAAATTAAACATACAATACATCCAAGTTCTGTGCAAAAAATAAAAATAGACAATAAGCCTATCAGTGATGATACTTTAAAAAGTATACTAATTTTCTTTTGCTCTTATGTCTTAATAATTATATTTGCAACTCTTCTTGTATCTTTAGATAATTTTGATTTTATGACTACATTTTCATCTGTATTATCAATGGTTAGCAACATAGGTCCCGGTTTTTCATTAGTAGGACCTATGGGAAACTTTGCAGATTTTTCTAACTTAAGTAAAATTGTTTTATCAGCGTGTATGATATTAGGAAGATTAGAAATAATACCTGTACTTATACTTTTTTCACCAATAAACTGGAAAAAACATTAAAACCAATATTCCAATAGGCTGTTGAACGGCAACAAAGCAAATGTATATTTTCTTCAGCCTAAAATATTATATATTTCATTCATATCAATAGATTTTCTTACACAGTCAGCCAATAAATCATATTGGCTTTCTTTATATGCTTTTATATCAAAATCTATCAATTCTTCTAATTCAACACCTTTATATTTAGCCAATATACTAATTAAAGTATTTGAAATTTTAAAATTATCAAATATACCATGAACGTAGCTACCTGCAACATTGTTGTTGACGCATCCATCGCTTTTGCCGTCAATAAAAGCTAATGCCTCACCTTCTATAATAACTGATTGACCCATGTGAATTTCATAGCCTTTTACTTCTAATCCTGACAGTTCACTGTAAAATCCTTTAATTTCATTAATTTTTCCTGCTGTTTGAACGGTTGTTTTTTCATTAGAAAAATCGGTAACAGTGTTTAATAGACCTAAGCCCTTTACAGAGCCACCACCTTCCACATTTTCAGGATCATTTATTATGTTACCAAGCATTTGATAACCACCACATATACCAAAAACAGGATTACCTAATTTAGCATGTCTTATAATCCTACCTTCTAAACCGCTTTGTCTCAGCCACAATAAATCTTTAATCGTATTTTTAGTGCCGGGAATAATAATCATGTCAGGATTACCTAATTCCTTTATATTAGAAACATATCTTAGTGATACACCGTCAATCATAGAAAAAACATTGAAGTCTGTAAAGTTTGATATACGAGGCAGCTTAATTACAGCTATATCAATAATACTATGCTCCCCATTATTTGTTAATCTTTCAGACAAGCTATCTTCATCGTCTATATCAACATTTAAGTAAGGAACTACTCCCAATACTTTAACATTAGTTATATCTTCAAGCATCTTTAAACCTAAGTTTAATAACTCTACATCTCCCCTGAATTTATTAATTATAAATCCTTTGACACTTTTCTTTTCTTCTTCGTCAAACAAAAGCATTGTTCCCGCTAAGGAAGCAAAAACTCCTCCCCTATCAATATCTCCAACAATTACAACAGGTGCATCCACCATTTTTGCCATACCCATATTTACAATATCCTGCTCTTTTAAATTAATTTCAGCAGGGCTACCTGCACCCTCGATAACTATTATGTCATACTCCTCTGCTAAGGAATTGTAGGCTTTCATAATGTGTGGAATCATATCTGTTTTATAGCTATAATATTCACCTGCAGTCATGTCTTTAAATACTTTGCCGTTTAATACTATTTGCGAACCTTTTTCATCGGTTGGTTTTAATAAAATTGGGTTCATTCTAACGTCAGGTTCTATACCTGCAGCCTCTGCTTGCATTACCTGAGCTCTACCCATTTCAAGTCCATCCTTAGTTATAAATGAATTTAACGCCATATTTTGTGACTTAAAGGGTGCAACCTTGTAACCATCCTGTTTTAAAATTCTGCAAAGCGCTGCCGTTATTAAACTCTTCCCTGCATTAGATGTTGTTCCTTGTACCATTATTACTTTAGCCATAATTCCTCCATTATTTAATAGCAGTTATTACATCCACTAAACCTTTTTCATGTCTGCCGGTTACAGAGCTTGTTTGGTGGTCGGATAAAACAGTTATCACTGTGTTTGATTCCACATTATTATATATTTTATTTAATAATTCTCTGTCTATCTTTTCTATAAATTTAACTTTGCCTTGTATGTCTTTTCTATGTGATACTTCGTCAGTGCCGTTAATGTGAACTATTACCGTATCATAATTTTTTGTTTCTTGTAGAACAACTTCTGCTTTTTCATTTAAATCAGTGTCTACATCTCCGGTAGAATTTTTAAGCTCAGGTATCCTTATATCCATAAGTTTAGCGATTCCCTTTACAACTTCTGCATTACAAATACATGAACATGTCCTTTTGTGAATATCATAATAGGTAGGTAACTTTACTTTTTCAGAAACTCCCCAAGGATAAAACATATATTCATCATCCTCAATAAAATAGCGACTGTTTTCAATAAAATCCTTAAAAATCTGAATTCTATACAAATCATCTAAAAGCACGTTAATATCTTTGCCTATATTTTCGTGAGGGGGGTAGTTT
>JAEZGU010000286.1 GCA_023416855.1 Bacillota bacterium | reverse complement strand
CATGTATGCTATATCTGCTCCAGCAACGAACGCTTTACCTTCACCTGTTAAAACAACAGCCAAAACTTCTTTATCATCTTTGATTTGGTCAAACGCACATTCAAGCTGTTGAAGCATTTCTGCATTTAAAGAGTTCAAGGTTTCCGGGCTGTTTAATTTGATGGTGCATATTCCTTTTTCTTTCTCAATAACTAAATTTTTTAATTCCATATGTATCCACCTCTCTTAAATTCTTTGCAACTTAATTGTATCATAAAAATATAGTAAAACCAAATTAAATAGATTATAATTTGTTAACAACTTAACATTGTGAAAAGGGATAAAAATAATAAGTTACAAATATTACACTATTTCATTAATATCTATCATTTTATCTAATACGTATTTTATTTTGTATTGTTCTTTAAGCTCTTTTGAAAGTTTGTGCCAACCGCAAAGAATTGGTGTAACATTGGAATTTATGGCACATTCCATATCAAATTTTGAGTCACCTACATACAATGTATTTTCTGCATTGCTGCCTAACAGTTCCATTGTTTTTATTAACGGCTCTTTGTCCGGCTTGTGTTTTTTTACATCATCAGCAGTGATTACCGCATCAAAATATTTTTTAATATTCAAACTATCAATTGCTTCCAAGGTCGAGTTTTTTAACCTTGAAGTAGCAATTCCCATCTTTATATTTTTGTTTTTTAAATATTCTAATGTTTCTATGACAGTTTCATAGAGCTTAACTTCATCTTTAAATCTTTCAACTTGATAATCTCTATAGCAGGCAATAACATCCTCAAAGCAATGCTCTGAAAAATCTCTTCTTAATGTTAAAGCAAGTGGTTCTCCAAATGTGCTCATTACATAATCTTCATCAAAGCCATCTTTACCAAATACTGAATATGTGTGCTTAAATGAATTAATGACTATTTGGCTTGTATCTGCTAAAGTACCATCAAAGTCAAATATTACTGTATCAATCATTAAAATCTCCTATGATTTATCTTTTTGTTTTCATGCTTAGACCTATTCTCTGTCTTTCCTTATCTAACTTAATGATTGTAACATCTACTACGTCTCCAACCTGGACAACTTCCATTGGATTCTTAATAAATTTATCACTCATTTCAGAAAGGTGAACAAGTCCATCCTGCTTAACTCCAATATCTACAAAAGCGCCAAAGTCAACAACATTTCTAACAGTTCCTTTAAGCTTCATACCAACTTCCATGTCTTCAAATTTCACTACATCACTTCTTAATATAACCTTTGGCATTTCATCCCTTGGGTCTCTACCAGGCTTCTTAAGCTCTTCGATTATATCTGTAAGTGTTGGTACGCCTATATTTAGTTCCTCTGCTAAAACATTAATTCTGTCCTTGATTTTTTCTCTTGCTGGCTTCTTTTCTTCTTTAAAATTAATTTGAGATAATGCTTCAAGTCCTTTTAATCTTTTGTTGTTTGTAGATATTTGAACCTTATTGTCTTCCTTTACTTTTACTTTCATTATTCTTTCGTTTATATCATTTATGTTAGTGTTTGCTAAATCATCTATATTATATCCTAATCTATTTAATAAATTTAGAGCTATATCATAGGATTCTGGGTGAACTGCAGTTTTATCTAATAAATTATCACCATCAGAGATTCTTAAAAAGCCAGCACATTGTTCAAATGCTTTATCTCCAAGCATTTTAACCTTTTTTAGCTCATTTCTGTTAGTAAACTTACCGTTATCTTCTCTGTATTTTACAATATTTTTAGCAATTGTCTTAGTTATACCTGATACATATTGTAAAAGTGCAGTTGATGCTGTGTTTAAATCTACACCAACACTGTTAACACAATCCTCTACTACTCCATCAAGCTCTTGACTTAGCTTTGTTTGATTAACATCATGTTGGTATTGACCAACGCCAATACTTTTAGGATCTATTTTAACTAATTCAGCTAACGGATCTTGTAATCTTCTACCTATTGATATAGCACCTCTTACAGTTACATCCAAATCCGGATACTCCTCTTGTGCCAATTTAGATGCAGAATAAACCGAAGCACCTGCTTCAGACACTATAGTGTACGTAACGTTTTTATCCATTTTTGATAGCATATCTGCTACAACCTGCTCTGTTTCTCTTGAAGCTGTACCATTTCCTATAGTTATAACATCTATATTGTATTTATCAATAAGAGCCGACATAATTTTTTGTGATTTTTCAACTTCATTTCTTGGTTCACTTGGATAAATAACGGCATCCTCTAAAAATTTACCAGTTCCATCTAATACGGCTATTTTACATCCTGTTCTATAACCTGGGTCTATTGCAAGAATTCTTACATCCTTTACCGGCGGAACCATCAATAAGTTTTTAGTATTCTTTCCAAATACTTTAATCGCTTCATCTTCAGCTCTTTCTGTTAAAATATTTCTAACTTCTCTATCAATTGATGGAGCAATTAATCTTTTGTAACCGTCTTCAATTGCAGCATTATAATAATCAGTTGTTATAGCTGATTCATTTTTAATTTCTTTTGATTTTAAATAATTTACAATTTTTTCATCAGGGGTATTTAATTTGACTTTAAGTTTCTTTTCCTTCTCGCCTCTGTTTATGGCAAGTATTCTGTGATTTGCAATTTTGTTAACTGCCTCTTCAAATTTATAGTACATTTCATACACAGTTTTTTCTTCCTCATCAACTGCCTCTGAGGTTATAATTCCATCTGCTATGTAAATTTCTCTGATGTGCTTTCTATAATCAGCATTGTCTGAAACCATTTCCGCTATTATGTCGCAAGCTCCTTCAAATGCCTCTTTAATATTTTTAACGCCCTTTTCTTCGTCCACAAAAGGTACAGCAAGCTCTTCTAAGCTTCCTTCTGTAATATTTTGTGCTAATATAATTTCAGCGAGCGGCTCGAGTCCTTTTTCTTTAGCCTTTGAAGCTCGTGTTGCTTTCTTTTGTTTATACGGTCTGTACAAATCTTCAACACGCTGCATAACATCTGCATTAAGTATTTCGTTTTTAAGTTCATCAGTAAGCTTTCCTTGTTCATCTATTAATCTGATAACTTCTTCTTTACGTGTTTCAAGATTTCTCAAGTATGTTAATCTTTCATACAAATCTCTTAATACAACGTCATCTAATGAGCCGGTTTGCTCTTTACGATAACGAGCTATAAAAGGAATTGTATTTCCTTCATCAATAAGCTTAACTGTATTTTCTACCTGCACAGGTTTAATATTGAATTCTTCACATAAAATTTTAATAATATCTACCATTTATCTCTCCCCGCGTGATTTCATCTTCAAGTATTCATTCATAAACATATCTATATTGCCGTCCATTACAGCTTGGACATTACCTGTTTCCGCGTTTGTGCGGTGGTCCTTAACCATGCTGTATGGATGGAAGACATATGACCTAATTTGACTTCCCCATGCAATTTGATTATACTTTCCTTGAATATCTTCGATTTTTTCTTTGTTTTCTAATTGCTTTATTTCTAATAGTTTAGATTTAAGCATCTTCATTGCAGTTTCTCTGTTGCTGTGCTGTGACCTTTGATTTTGGCATGATACAACTATCCCTGTAGGTATGTGTGTAATACGTATTGCTGAATCAGTTGTATTGACATGTTGTCCTCCTGCTCCACTTGAACGGTACGTATCAACACGTATATCAGATTCGTTTATATCTATATCTACATCGTCTTCTATCTCAGGTGTTACATCAACAGATGCAAAGGATGTATGTCTTTTTTTTGCCGCATCAAAAGGTGAAATTCTAACTAAGCGATGTACACCTTTTTCAGATTTTAAATATCCAAAAGCATTTTCTCCTTCTGCTAAAAGAGTAACACTTTTAATTCCCGCTTCCGTGTCCGGCAATATATCTAATATAGTCAAATTGTAACCTTTTGATTCTATCCACCTTGTATACATACGATATAGCATATCTGCCCAGTCCTGAGCTTCTGTCCCTCCTGCTCCAGCATGAATAGACAATATTGCGTTGTTTTTATCAAATTCACCGCTTAACAATGCAACTATACGAGCATCTTCAAGTAACTCCTCTACTTTACTCATTGTTTCTTTTAGCTCAGGTAAATGACTTTCGTCATTCTCTTCCATAATCATATCGACCAAAATTTCTAAATCTTCAACTTGCTGTTTCAAATTCTTAAATTTACTTATTCTATCTGTATTTTGCTTTAACTTTTGAGAAACTTTTTGAGCGCGTTCTTGGTTGTTCCAAAAGTCCGGTTCCTGCATTTCTGATTCTAAAAGTATGTTTTCCTCCTCTAACTTTGCCAAGTCAAAGGGAACCACCAACCTCAGCTAAAATGTTGTTAAATTTCTTTAAACTTTCATTAATTTCATATGAATCTATCAAATTATCAACTCCTTTATTATTGATCTTGTCCGCAGCATTTTTTATATTTCTTGCCACTTCCGCATGGACAAGGATCATTTCTGCCGACTCTTTTTTCTTTATTGACAACGGGCTGTGGTTTTCCTCCCACATCTCCGCCACTTGTTCCTGTGATTTTAGCAACCTCTTTACGCTGCATTTTTTCTTGCGGTTTTACTCTCATGAGCATTTTGATTGTATCTTCTTGAATAGATGCAGGCATTTCTTCAAACATATCAAATCCTTCAACTTGGTACGCTCTAACAGGGTCCTCATTTCCAATAGCGCGCAAACCTATACCCTGTCTTAACTGATCCATTGCATCTATATGATCAATCCATTTTGTATCAACATTTCTTAATAACACAATTCTTTCTACTTCTCTAAATACTTCTTCACCAAATTCTTCTTCTTGTCTTCTATAATGTCTTTCAATTGCATTAATAGCTCGTTCTTTTAACATTTCCTTTGTTATGTTTTCTTTGTTTTCACCTTCAAAGTTAATCAAAACAGAGAATGTATCAGCTATATACTTTGCATACCCTAATATATCCCAGTTGTCAGTATATTTTTCATCTGTAGTATATGTCTGTATACCGTTGTCAATAAGCTGTTCAGCCATACCTTTTAAATGTTCTTTTAGATTTTCACCAAACAATACTTTTCTTCTTTCTGAATAAATAACTTCTCTTTGTTTATTCATTACATTGTCATATTGAAGTACATGCTTTCTTATTTCAAAGTTTCTTCCTTCTACTCTGCTTTGTGCTGTTTCAATTGTTCTTGTGAGCATTCCTGCTTCTAATGGCTCATCCTCAGGCATTTTCAAAGTTTCTATTATTGCTTTTACTTTGTCTCCTGCAAATAAACGCATTAAATCATCTTCAAGAGATATATAAAAACGTGTTGAACCAGGGTCTCCCTGTCTTCCCGCACGACCTCTCAGCTGATTATCAATACGTCTTGATTCATGTCGTTCAGTACCTATAATATGATGACCGCCAGCTTCTCTAACCTTTTCTTTTTGATCCTTTAATTCTTCTTTTGGTTGTTGTAAAT
>JAEZGU010000168.1 GCA_023416855.1 Bacillota bacterium | reverse complement strand
TTTAAACATGACCCACCCCTATACACTTAAGAATTTTTTCAAAGAAATCAAGCTTCCCAAAATTCCTATGCCGATTCCTATAGTTAAGAAAATAATTATTAAATCATTTAGGATCATTTCTACCCCGACTAAGTAGCCAGAAACTCCCGAAAATAAAGCAATATATCGTCCTGCTAAATAATTAATCAAATAGTTATAACCAAAGAATATCAGTAAAATTGCTAAAACTGACCCAAGCAATCCAAGCGTTATGCCTTCAATCATAAACGGTCCTCTTACATAACCATTTGTTGCTCCTATATACTGCATCAGCTCTATTTCTTTTTGTCTGTTTAGAACAGTAATTTTAATGGTATTAGAAATTATAAACACACTGATTAAAAGTAATATTATTATAATTCCTGCTCCGCTTCTTTTTATAAAATCTGCTATTCTTATTAGACTGTTTACTGCATCCTTATAATACTGAACGCTTTCAACTCCCTCAAATGTTTGAATTTGTTTAATAACATAATCAGAATTTTGAACATCTGTTAATTGAACTATATATGTGTTAGGTAAAGGGTTATTTCTTAATCCTTCTAAAAGATATGCATCTCTTCCCCAATCTTCCTTTAATTTTTCAAGGGCATAATCTTTTGTTTGATAAGCAACTCCCATTACGCCATCTATTTCTCTGAATGATTTACCTAACTCCTGTATTTGAGCTTCGTCTACATCATCTTTAATGAATACGGCTATTTCATCAAATGTTTCCTTTGTTGCTAATGCAATACTATTTACATTCAACACTATAATTAGAACAAAACCAAGTATTATTAATACTGCTGTTACAGAACCGATGGAAGCAAGTCCCATCATACGGTTACGCCATATACTTTTAAATGCTTGTTTGAAAATATAATTAAGCTTCTTGATTGTCATTATTATATCCCCCCTGCTTCATGTCCCTAATAATGACACCCTGTTTCAATTCGACTACTCTTTTTTGGTAACGATTTACTATTTCTCTGTCATGGGTTGCCATTATAACTGCTGTGCCTCTTTTGTTAATTTCAGTGAGGATCTTCATTATTTCTTTAGATGTTTCTTGGTCTAAATTACCTGTTGGCTCGTCCGCTATAATAGTTTCAGGCTTATTAATCACAGCTCTGGCTATGGCTACTCTTTGTTGTTCTCCACCGGAAAGCTCATCAGGATAATATTTTGCTTTATCACTTAAACCAACCATACTGAGCACCAAAGGCACTTCTCTTCTGATTGATTTGGCATTACAGCAAATCATCTCCATTGCAAAAGCAATATTTTCATAAACAGTTAATTTAGGCAATAATCTATAGTCTTGAAAAATAAATCCAATATTTCTTCGGTATTCCGCTATATTTCTTTTTCTGATTTTTGTGATATTTTGATTATTATATGTAATAATTCCTTCAGTGGGATTTATTTCTCTCAATAACAGCTTTATCAATGTACTCTTTCCAGCACCGCTTTTCCCAACTATAAATAAGAATTCGCCTTTTTCTATTTTTAAGTTAATATTCTTAACTGCTGTAAATTCATTTTTATATATTTTAGATACATTATTAAATTCAATCAAAGCAATTCACCTCTTACACTTACTATGATAACATAATCTGACAAAATTTCAACTATTACTATAATATTTTACTTTATTTTCGCTAAAAATGAAATGTTTATTTTTGGCTTTACCTAAAAATATTGTAAAGAACCATAATTTCATTTGATGGACTATAGATTAGCAGTGGATTGGCCATGAATTATCAATGGGTATTTTCAAACAAAAAAATTCTTCGATATTGCTTACAAGTACAAATCTGCCTTTTTATGCAACACGAAGAATAAACTAAATTATATGTATTTCAAATTTTACTTTTTATAATTGGTCATACCGGAGTAGCCTATCAATTGCAAATAAATCGTATTTCAAACAATTTTTATTGTTTAGTTCCTATATTCTTTTTCTAAGATTACCTTTTGAGGTAATTCTTCCAATTCAGTTCTAACAACAGCAAAAGGATATGTCAATATTTGTGCAGTTACATCTCCCGGTTTAGGATCGGTGTATTCTGCATATACTGTTAATATATTTTCGCCATTTTCTTCAGTTAATGTTAATTTATCTATTTTAACTTCATATCCCGCAGTGCTTTTTTCTCCTCTTGTAACTACAACATAGATTTCGTCATTTACCTTAGCAACCAATGCTTTTTCTTTCATCCTGTAATTTGGCAATACTTCTGATATTTGTCTTGGCATGTTTTCTGGATTAATACTTTCAAACCCCACGTTTTCTGCATCCTTTCCTCTAATGTATGTAAAAAAGAATAAAAGTGCAGCTATAAATACTACAATTGCAACTATGGTTATAATTCTTTTCATAAACATCCCCCTAAACTAAACTTCTTTATATATTTATTCTTCTTAACCAAAATTATGCTAAATAGTAAAGAGTTTGTTTATAAAATGTAGTAATAAAATATTTGACATTGCAGCTTGTCTTTAAGTATAATTTTATTATACAAGAAAGGAGTTGGAAAATAAATGTCGTGTGATTGTAATGAATTTCAAAATCTGACTGCTAATCTACAGTTATTAAATAAAAGTATTTTAGACGTTGTGACAAAATTAGACGAACAAACATCCATGCTCAACAGAGCAGTTTTTAAATCTGCTACACATTGCGGTTGCATTGAAATACATGCTACGAAACAACTATTCTCTCAAAGCAAAACCTTAGAAGAAAACCAACTTGACTTAGAAACTCACGTTGAAGGTGAGTTGTGTCCAAAATGCAGAGAGAAAATTGAAGAAGAAATGGGAGAGTTGATGTTTTACTTAGCATCTATGTGCTCAGCCCTTAACTTAGATTTAGATGAAATTATGTCTTCAAAATTAGACCACTTAAAAACTTTAGGTATTTATAATTTGCTGTAATTAAATGTTTAAAATAAACAATGTCATCCTTTGGATGACATTTTATTTTGTACAAAAACTTCTAATTTAATTAATTTGCATAGTTCCTGTCTGTAAATATCTCTCATGCCAAGAAAGTGCTTCATTTAACAAATGAGGTGTATGAACCTTCTTAGTTAACTCAACAGCTCTCTTGTAATAATCCCTTAGCATTTCTTTATAATCATTGTGTGCACAATTTTCTATAATTGACTCTGCTCTCTCTTTAGGAGAAAGTCCCCTTAAATCAGCAACACCATTTTCAGTTACAATAATCATTGTGTCATGCTCAGTATGATCAACATGGGAAACAAAAGGCACAATTGACGAAACATTACCTCCAAGTGCTGTTGAAGGAGTAGTGAATATAGATAGATAAGCATTTCTGGCAAAATCACCGGAACCACCTACTCCGTTCATCATCTTACCTCCCATAATATGAGTAGAGTTTACATTTCCATAAATATCAAACTCGATTGCCGTATTTATGGATATAACACCTAATCTTCTTATAACTTCAGGATTATTACTGATTTCTTGCGGTCTTAATATGATTTTATCTTTATATTTTGCTATATTATCTAAAAAACCCTTAATTCTTTCAGGAGATATTGTTATTGAGGTTGCAGAAGCTATTCTAAGCTTACCACTATCTAATAAATCTAATGCTGAATCTTGAAAAACTTCAGAATAAAAATCTAAATTGTCAAAATCCGAATTACGTAATCCTCCTAACACCGCATTAGCAACACTTCCTACCCCTGATTGTATAGGTAATAAATTTTTTGGAAGTCTGCCAAATTTTACTTCAGACTTTAAAAACGAAATTAGATTTTCTGCCATTTTTTCAGATACTTCATCTATTGGTGCAACAGGGTTTGTTTTATCCTCGATATCTGTAATCACAATGGCTACAATTTTTTTAGGGTCGCAAGGAATATATTTTGTTCCTATTCTATCAGCTGTATTTTTTATTGGAATATGCTCAACAAATGGTGGTGATGCCATTGTATAAATATCATGAATACCTTCAAAGTCAATAGGCTGTGATAAATTAATTTCAACAATTACTTTTTTAGCGCACTGAACAATAATGTTTGAATTACCAACAGAAGCACTTGGAACTATACCACCTTCCTCTGTGATTGCAACAGCTTCAATAATTGCAAAATCTAATTCGCCTAAATAACCATATTTTAAATACTGAGCAGAATTACTTAAATGCATATCATTGAACTTAACATTGCCATTATTTATTGACTTTCTCAATTCATTATTTGTTTGATATGGATATCTCCTTCGAATTATTCCTTTCTCCGACAAAAGTCCATCTAATTCCGGACCAACTGAAGCGCCTGTAAATAAATCAATTTGTATTATATCACCTTTATCTGCTCTTTCAGCCAAAGCTATAGGTACTGCTTTTGGATATCCTGCAGGTGTGAATCCTGAGGTCCCCACAAGGCTGTTATTCATAATCAAATTAGCGGCCTCTTCAGCACTCATTATTTTACTTTTTAGTAATTCACATCTGATTCTTTCCATTATTGTTCTCCTTGTCTAATCTATCATGAATATAAAAGCTCCTCATAGTTATGGAGGAGCTTTTGTTATTAGTACACTATCTCCTTACGCATAGTTAATCAACACTGCTATAATCATAAATACTGCTGCTACAGCAGTCCATAGTAGCATAAGCGGAGCAACAAATTTAACCCATTGTTCATATTTAATCTTTGCTACAGAAAGATTTGCAAGCAATACACCTGAAGTTGGTATAATTGAATTTGAAATACCGTCACCAAATTGGTATGCTAATACAGCTGTTTGCCTTGTTAAGCCCAACACATCTGCTAATGGAGCCATTATTGGCATTGTAGTCGCTGCTTGACCTGAGCCTGATGGTATTGCAAAGTTAATTAATGATTGAACTATAAGCATACCTACAGCACTTATTGCCTTTGGTAATCCTGATATTACAGAAGCAAGAGCATAAACTATAGTATCAATAATCATACTTCCTTCCATTATAACAAGCAGACCCCTTGCTAAACCAACAACTAATGCTCCTGTTGCCATGTCCTTTGCACCAAGAATGAAGTTTTTAGCAATATCATCAAAGCTAACTCTCGCCACAATACCTGATAAAATACCCATTGCTAAGAAAATAGATGCAATTTCAGTAATATACCAACCGTATTTGAATACACCAAATACTATTAAACCCATTCCGCCAAAGAAAACTAATAATACTAAAATATCACTAGTAGTCATTTTGCGTACATTACTTAAATCAATTGCTGAATCTTTTTCTTCCTGTTCAAGCTCATAAACGATGCTCTTTGTAGGATCCTTTTTAACTTTATTAGCATATCTGTAAATATAAGTTACTACAAGAGCAAAAGAAACTGCCCATATAACTAATCTTAATCCAATACCTGAAAACAATGGTATTTCAGCTATACCCTGTGCCACACCAACGGTAAAAGGATTCATAAAACCGGACACGAATCCCGTAGCAGCACCTAAAGCAACTATTGCCATACCTGTTACTGCATCATAACCAAGGGAACGTGCTAAGGCAATACCAATTGGAACGAAAACGATGGCCTCCTCTGCCATACCAATTGTTCCTCCTCCAATTGAGAATATAAAAACAATAATTGGTATCATAAGAACTTCTTTTCCCCTTAAGCCTAAGGCTACTTTGCCTATACCTGCTTCTATTGCACCAGTCTTATTAATTACATTAAATGAACCACCAACAATGAAAATAAAGAATACGATTCCCTGTGCTGCTCCTAAGCCCTTTGGAAATGCTTTTAAAACATCAAACAGTTTTGCAGGGTTTGAATCCACATTAGCAAAAGAATTTGGATCAACTACCATTCTACCTGAAGCTGACTCAACCTTTTGATATTGTCCTGCAGGAATTACATAAGTTAATATTGCCATGATGATGATTAGTGTAAAAATAATTACATAGGTGTGTGGAACTTTAAATTTACTTTTTTTAACTTCCTTTTCCATATTATCCTCCTCATTTTTTTATATAAACATTAACTTATTGTTAATGAATATTAATATAGTTTAAGCTTCTCCACGTTTATAAAATTGTCCAAGTGTGTTACTTACTTTTTCTCCTTTATTAATAGCTAAACGGCCATTCAAAACAACATAATCAATGCCTTCCGGTTTTAGCTGTGGATTCTGGAATGTCGCTTTGTCGATTATTGTATTGTAATCAAAAATAACAATATCAGCATCGTAGCCTTCCTTCAAAAGACCTTTTCTTTTTAATTTCAATCTTTTGGCGGGCATGTAAGTCATTTTATAAATTGCATCATATAAATCCATTGCCTTTTTTTCTCTAACATAATGACCAATAACTCTTGGAAATGTACCTGCACCTCTTGGATGTCCAGAATGATTTCTGTAAATTCCATCGCTTGCTATCATTACACGTGGATGATTTAACGCCTCTATAATTTCTTCTTCATTCATTACATAAGCTACAGCAAGCATTTGTGGATATTCCTTTCTTGCCTTTTCAAAAAGTTCCTTATCACAAAACATTCCTTTGAATGGATCTTCAGTAAGCATTATAGAATCATAACTTTTGTTCCATAATTCAAAACAGCCTTCATCAAATACTGCAGAGCCGATAAAAGTACTAAATGCTGCATATGGATATGCATCAACAGACAAGTCAATACCACTATTGACTAAATCATCAATTAATTTAAGTGCTTCTGTCATATTTCCAAAGGCACTGCAGCTTGATAAATGAGAAATTTGGAATGGTATATTTGTTTCCTTTCCTATTGTGGCCATTTCATTTATAGCTTCTAAAGCATACTTGGAATCCTTTCTGTAATGTGCTGCTAAAAGCAAATCATTTTTTCCATAAATTTCTTTAGTTATTTCAATAGCTTCTTCAGTATCAATTCCCGGACAATATTCTAAGCCATATGACACGCCAATAGCACCATTATCTATTGATTTTTTTACTAATGCCTGCATCTTTGATATTTGTTCTTTTGTTGACTTTTTATATATGTCAGTATTTCCAACAACATTTCTTAAAAAATTGTGACCTATATACGACATATAATTTACTGGATTACCTTTTTCCTTAATAAAACCCTCAAGCTCTTCAATTGTTTGCCTGTTGTTACCACAATTACCTACAACACATGTAGTAACACCCATATTTAACATAGTTTCTGATATGTCGTATTCTTTTTTATTAGTTAAGGAAAAATCCTCTTCATGCATATGTATGTCAATAAATCCAGGAGAAACATATTGACCTTCTAACTCAATAATCTCTTTTGCATCAGAAACAACATTTCCTATATCTGTTATCAATCCATCTTTTATTCCAATGTCGCCTTCAATAATCTGTCTATTTTCTATATCAATTATTTTTCCATTGACAATTTTAATATCTAACATTACAATCTCCTTTACAACTTATGATGCACTATTTACAAAACCTTTTAGCAATCTCCATATAAATTTCAACATAATTTATCAAATCAATTACGGGAATTTTTTCATCCTTCGCATGAGAGTATTTTAAATCCCCAGGTCCTGTAACAACTGTAGGTATCCTGCCATAAGTAGAAAGAACACCTGCATCGGTCCAACCTCTTCGTTTTTCAATGTTAGGTTCTTTATTTGTAAAATCCTTTAATACACTGTATACTGTTTTAGCAATTTCTGAATCCGGCTGTGCAATAAGAGGAGCATGGTCAAATTCATCCATTAAATTTGAATCCATTCTTATAATTTCGGCTTTGAAATCAGGATCTTCCTTGCTGATATCGTCAATGATATCCTGATATTCTTTAATGACACTTTCAACATTTTCCTCAGGTAAATACCTTCTGTCAATCTGAATTATACAGCTATCAGCAACAGAGCTTGGTTGCGTACCACCTTTTATTAGCCCAAAATTCATAACAGATGGTCCCATCCATTCATTTTGTCTAAGTTTCAATTTTGGCATAAGCTCATCTTCAATTCTTCTTATTAGTTTAGCCGCCTTAGAAATTGCATTGATTCCAAGCTCAGGAATTCCACCGTGAGCAACCATGCCTTCTATTTTAATTTCAAGCCACTCAAGGCCTCTATGTCCTAAAGCATAACCATAGTTAGCCGGTTCCCCAACTATTGCACCATCAGCTTTAATGCCACTTTTTACTACATATTCAGTTCCATCACTTTTTTCTTCCTCACCTACCGCAGCTGTCAGTATAATATCCCCGCCTAATACTGTTCCTTCTTTCTTTATATTAAGCATGGCGGTTATCATACATGCAACAGCACCCTTCATATCATTTGCGCCTCTTCCCAGAACATAACCATCAACAATATCAGCGCTAAATGGTTCAAAATCCATTTCATAAGGAGGAACTGTATCAATGTGACCATTTAAAATCAACGATTTACCGGTTCCATTTCCTTTTAAAGTCGCTATTACATTTCTTCTTAACCCTTCAACTTGTTGATATTTCACCTCTAACCCGTTTTTTTTACAGTAATCGTAAATATATTCAGCAACAGCTGATTCTCTATTTTCTGTATATTTATGACTTGGAATTCTAATAAGCTCTTGTGTAAGCTTCACAACGTCACTGTCTATCATAGAACTAAGTTTTTCATCCATACTAACCTCCACATTATTAGAGTAATTATATACTGCTATATACTATAACTTATAACAGTAGCTAACTTTTATAGGTTTGATATATTATTTGCAAAACTCATGCCAAAAAAAAATCTGATTTTTTGTTGCAATTTTAATTCAATATTTTTATAATGTTAATATAATAAACATCATTGCGTTTATTATTTGAACACAGTTCAGTTTTTTAACCTAAGGAGAATTATATGATTCCAAAATACATAATCACTTCACCGAACAAGCAATTTACCGAAATGGTTTATAACACAACAAAGGAAATGGGTTTTACGGACTTTATTCTAATTGAGAATGCATTAGAAGAAGCAGTAGACATAGTTGCAAAACATATAAAAGAATTTCCTATATCCATTATTGTAAGTAGAGGGGCTACTGCAAAAATGATTCGCAAAATAACTGATATACCTGTACTTGAAGCTGACTCTACCCCCTTCGACATACTTACTTCTATTATAGAAGCAATGAAAATATCAAAAAATATTGCTTTCATACACTATAATAAAGGTATCACCGAAAACTTTTCTAGTTTTATTAGCATGTTTGATATTAATTTAAAAGAATATTATTACAATAATCATTTAGAAATAGAACAATGCGTTTATGATGCTTACAAAGACAAAAATGAAGTAGTTGTATGTGGTTATAGATATATAGAAAATATATGTAAGAAATTAGGTATTGCATCTGTAATGTACAGTACAAGCAATTATGCCATGAAAGAAATTTTGTCCAAGGCATCCTTAATTAAGTACGCACAGGAAAGACAGCTAATGCACGAAAAACAATTATTAACCTTTATTAACGAAATGCCTGACGGAGTAATTTACCTAAACGAAAAAAATATAATTACTTTAATCAACAACACAGGTAAAAAGCTATTGTTATTAAATGATAATCAAGACATAGTAGGTCAACCAATTAGCAATTTTATTAGCAAGCATAATCTAATAGAAATTATTAACAAAAAGAAAAACGAACTTGGTAAAGAAATTAATTTTTCAGGCAATAAAATATTAATAAGATCAACCCCACTTTTTGCCAAAGAATTATACATAGGTACTATTTTAACCTTTCAAAAAAGTTCTTTTATATCAAGGTTAGATCAAAATGTTCGTCGCCAAAATGTTGATAAAGGTATGCATGCATATATGACCTTTAAAGATCTTGAAGCAACCACAGTTTCTGCAGAAATGAAAAAATGTATTAACAAAGCAAAACAATATGCTAATACCGAAAGTACAATTCTAATAATTGGAGAAAGTGGTACTGGAAAAGAAATGTTTGCTCAAAGTATACACAATGCATCGAGCAGAAAAAATCAGCCTTTTGTTGCAATAAATTGTGCGGCTTTGTCACAGAATTTATTAGAAAGTGAATTGTTTGGATATGAAGAAGGTTCTTTTACAGGGGCTAAAGCAGGTGGTAAGCCCGGATTATTTGAATTAGCACATAATGGAACATTATTTTTGGACGAGTTAGGATTACTGCCATTACATGCACAAGTACAGCTTCTTAGAGTATTACAAGAACGTCAAGTAATGCGTGTTGGTGGTACTAAAATGATTCCTATAAGCATAAGAATAATAGCTGCTACAAATTCCAATTTAATTAATTCAGTGGAAAACGGAACATTTAGACACGACTTATATTATCGTCTTAATGTTTTAAACATTTCTATTCCACCTCTAAACAATAGAAAAGATGATATACCTCTATTAATTGAACATTATTTATCTTTATTCAGAGCCAGATACAATAAAAATATAAAGTCATGCAGCCAGGACTTTATTCAAGCTTTCCAAAATCACAATTGGAGCGGAAATATTAGAGAATTGGTTAATTACCTTATGAGAATTGTTATACTGTCTGACAGTGAAACTCTTACAATTGATGACATAATAAAAAGTGAGATTAATATAGTTTCAAATATACAACATAATCAAAAAATAGAATTGAAAAATTCCGACGAACAAATCGTGCTAACGCCTGATACACTTGAAGAAATGGAGAAAAATATAATAAAGTGGTATATGGATAAATACGATGGAAACCGTTCAATTATTAGTCAATCTTTAAACATAAGCAGAACAACCCTTTGGAAAAAGCTATCCGAAATAGAGCAAAATAATTAAAAAAATCATCCTGTAAGTAGCTTTAACAGCAACTTATCAGGATGAACTTTTTTGACTAATCTCTTTGACAAAGTTCTACTAAAACTCCACCAGTGCTTTTCGGGTGGCAAAAAGCTATTTTTGCTCCACCTGCACCATAACGAGGAGTTTCATCTATCATTCTCATACCCTTATCCTTCATTTCTTGAATTGCTTTTTCTATATCATCAACTCTATAAGCAATATGTTGTATACCTTCGCCATTTTTAGCAATATATTTCGCTACAGGGCCGTCCTCTGAAGTTGATTCTAATAATTCAACCTCTGAATCTCCTGTTGGGAGAAATGCAACCTTCACTTTTTGCTCCTCAACAACTTCTATTCCAGCAGCCTTTAAACCAAGCACACCTTCATAAAAGTTAAGTGCTTGTTCAATACTATTAACAGCAATTCCTATATGATCTATCTTATTTACCATAATACCTCCATAATACAAATTTTGCTACTGTTTCTATCGCCTATCTATTGTGCTTAGAAATTCATCACGAACTTCATATATGTTTTTCTCTTTGTTTAATATATTGATTATTTCCTTGTCTAACTTATTATCGCTATCAGTATGCTTCATAACTATTTTTCTCAGTTCTGACTCAATAAGTTCTACAACTTCAATCTTAAGATTAGTTGTTCTTCTTTCTAAGAGTTTACCACTTTCTTTTAAGTATTCAATGTGATTTTTAATTTCAACAATTAAATCGTCAACACCTTCATTCTTAGAGGCAACAACTTTAATTACCGGCGGCCTCCTATCCATATCCATACTTAAATCAAGCATCATATTAACTTCAGTTGCAGTTCTATCTGCTCCAAATAAATCACTTTTATTTATTGCAAAAATATCACCTATTTCCATAATACCTGCTTTTATTGATTGAATATCGTCACCTAATCCCGGTACCATTACCATCAAAATTGTATCTGCTGTTTTAACTATATCAACTTCTGATTGTCCAACTCCTACTGTCTCTATAATTATATAATCGTATCCAGCGGCATCAAGAATTTTTAGTGCATTTTTTGTATGCTTAGAAAGTCCTCCAAGAAAACCTCTCGTTCCCATACTTCTAATAAAAACATTTGGATTCAATGCTAAATCCTGCATTCGTATTCTATCTCCAAGAATTGAACCACCTGAATAAGGGCTTGTAGGATCAATAGCAATTATTCCTACCTTGTGTCCTTGATCTATTAAACCTTTTGCAAGTTTATCAGTCAATGTACTTTTGCCCGCACCTGGAGGTCCGGTGATTCCAACTACATGAGCTTTTCCTGTATATTGATGGATTTCTCTTAATACTCTTTCAGCTTCCTCCGGGTAATTTTCAACTAAGGTTATAAGCTTTGCACATGCTCTTTTATTACCCTCTAAGCTTAGCTGAATTAAATTTTCCACTAAATCACCCTATCTTTTAATATTTTCTTTAATAAATTCTATCATTTGTGTAGTTGTTGTGCCCGGTGTAAATATCTCTGCAATTCCTGATTCTTTTAGTGCCGGTATATCATCATCGGGTATTACTCCACCACCAACTATTAACACATCGTCAACTCCTTGCTCTTTTAACAATTCAACTACTCTTGGAAACAAGTAATTGTGAGCACCTGACAACAAACTCATACCTATAACATCAACATCTTCTTGAACAGCTGCAGCAACAATTTGCTCCGGAGTTTGTCTAAGACCTGTATATATTACTTCCATTCCTGCATCTCTAAGTGCTCTGGCTATTAATTTTGCACCTCTGTCATGACCATCAAGACCTGGTTTAGCTATTAAAACTCTTATTGGCTTCATTTTTTCCTCCTACAAATTAAAGCAATACTGCTTGCTCATATTCTCCAAATACTTCTCTCATAACATCACATATTTCACCTAATGTTGCATATTCCTTAACTGCTGCTAATATATGTGGCATTACATTTTCAGTGCTTTGGCATGCTTTTCTCAAATTATTTAATTTTTCTTGAACCGCCTCGTTATTTCTATTTGATTTAACATCATTAATTTTCTTTTTCTGCATTTCAGCAACAATAGGATCAACTCTTAACAATCCTTTTGGAGACTCTTCTTGAACTTTATATTTATTGACACCAACAACTATTCTGTCAAGTGATTCAATTTCCATTTGATAATTGTACGCAGAATCCGAAATTTCTTTTTGGATGTATCCAAGGTCTATTGCCCTTGGTGCTCCACCTAACTCATCTATTTTGGTTATGTATTCTAAAGCTTTTTCTTCAATTTCCTTAGTTTTTGCTTCTACATAATATGAACCAGCCAATGGGTCAACAGTGTTTGTAACTCCTGTTTCGCTTGCCAATATTTGTTGAGTTCTAAGTGCAATTGTAACAGATTCCGTTGTAGGAAGCGCCAATGCTTCGTCTCTTGAATTAGTATGTAAAGACTGAGTTCCTCCAAGTACTGCAGCAAGTGCCTGCATTGCAACTCTTATGATATTGTTATCAGGTTGTTGTGCTGTTAAAGTACAACCTGCTGTCTGAGTGTGGAATTTAAGCATCATTGATTTTTCATCTTTAGCTTTAAATCTTTCCTTCATAATTTTTGCCCATAATCTTCTTGCAGCTCTAAATTTAGCAACTTCTTCAAGTAAATCATTGTGAGAGTTAAAGAAGAATGATAATCTTGGTGCAAATGTATCAACATCAAGTCCTGCACTTATAGCTGCTTCAACATAAGCAATTCCATCAGCCAATGTAAATCCAACTTCTTGTGCAGCTGTTGAGCCCGCTTCTCTTATGTGGTAGCCTGATATACTTATTGTGTTCCACTTTGGAACTTCCTTGGAGCAATATTCAAATATATTAGTAATTAATCTCATTGATGGCTCAGTAGGATATATATAAGTTCCTCTTGCTATGTATTCCTTCAAAATATCATTTTGTATTGTTCCTCTTAATTTATCAGCAGACACACCTTGCTTTTCAGCAACTGCTATATACATAGCCAACAATACTGCTGCAGGTGCATTTATAGTCATAGATGTACTAACTTTGTCTAAAGGAATACCGTCAAACAATATTTCCATATCCTTTAGTGAGTCTATGGCAACTCCAACCTTACCAACTTCACCTTGGGCTAAAGCATGGTCTGAATCATAACCAATTTGTGTTGGTAAATCAAATGCAACAGAAAGACCTGTTGAACCTTGACTTACTAAGTATTTGTATCTTTCATTTGATTCTTCCGCAGTTGCAAAGCCGGCATACATTCTCATAGTCCATGGCTTGCCTCTGTACATTGTAGGCTGATATCCTCTTGTAAATGGGTATTGACCGGGATATCCTATTTCAGTTTCATAATCGATATCTGCTACATCTTCAGGAGTATATAATCTATTAACAACTGCTCCGGAAACTGATTTAAATTCTTCTTTTGATTCGGGAGCTTTCGCTAATGATTTATTTAATACTTTTTCTTCCCAATTTTCTCTAATTTCTTTTATTTTTGAAAGTTCTTCTCCACTAAACATTGACTACCTCCTATTTTGCTTAACCTATTCAGCTTTTAATATAATCTAATTTGCCTAAATTTGCAAGATGTTTACATAAAATGATTTTAACTTTTTATAACTTGCAAAAAAGCTCCTTACAAAAACCTGCAAAGAGCTTTCAATTAGTCAAAAATTATTTGTTAGCATTATCAAATTCGTGTTTAATTTCAGCATACAATTTTGGATTTTGTATTATTTCCACAGCACTCAATACCAAAGCAGCAATTGTATTTTTCATCTGTTCCTTCGCATAGTCAGTTATTGTACAATTTGCCATTTCTTTTGTATGAGGTGCAATATTTTTATCATTTGTTATATCAAAATAAGGATGAATTGTTGGACAAACTTGACTAACTTGTCCTGCATCAAGAGAACCAGCATTTTTTGAAGGCTCTTCCATAACTATTCCTGCTACCTCATAGATTTTTTCTGCAAATAAATTATTTAATGTTTCATTAGTTACCAAGTTGTCATAATTTGCCTCAAACTTTGTAATTTTAAGTTCAGTTCCTGTTGCTAATGCTGCACCTCTTGCGCAATTTTTTACTTTTTCCAGCAATTCTAAATTATATGACTTTGTTGTAGAACGTACATAAAATTGTGATTTTGTATAATCAGGAACAACATTTGCAGCATTACCTCCATTTATAATAACACCATGTATTCTTGAATCACTTCTTATATGCTCTCTCAAAGCATTTATGCTGTTAAATGTCTGAATTGCAGCATCTAAAGCATTTATACCCGCTTCAGGAGCCGAAGCAGCATGAGATGCTTTTCCAAAAAACTCAAATTCTAACGGTTCTAATGCCAATGATGTACCACTTTTTCTGTAACTGTTTCCGGGATGAGCAATCATAGCAATGTCAACATTGTCAAACTCATGGTTTTCTACATAAGTGACTTTCGCACCGCTTGTTTCCTCAGCAGGTGTGCCAAATACTATAACCGTACCACCTATTTCATCAATTAATTGCTTTAGTACAATACCTGCACCTGTACTTACTGCGCCAAGTAAGTTATGGCCGCATCCATGACCGACACCTGGTAACGCATCATATTCCGCCATATAAGCAACAGTAATTCCGGGCTTATTGCTTTTATATTCTGCTTTAAAACCAGTTTCTACCCCTGAAAAATTATTTTGCACATTAAAACCATACTTTACTAATAAATCCGAATGTAATTTACAAGCATTATGTTCTTCATAACCAAGCTCTGGATTTTTATAAATCTCTAAGCTTAACTCATTTAGCTCAAATGATAGATTATTGATTAAATCTAAAACTCTATCCTTCATAAATTCCTCCTCTATATATATTAATATTTATATAGCAATTATTATGCCAGAAAATACAAGTTGGAGTTTCTAATATTTTTGCTAAATTTATTTGCGCTTTGTTCATTAAGTAAACACTCTCTGTTCAATTTGCAAACATATATAAATAAATTGAACAGAAAAGAGACTTTCTGCATTGCACAAAGTCTCTTATGATAATCTTATATTGCTTGTTGAAAAAGCGAACTTGCTACTATTGTACTCCATCAAATAGCATTTCAAACTCTTTACCGGATATAGTTTCTTTTTCTAATAAAGCTTCTGCAACACGGTGTAGCTTTTCCATGTTCTCACTGAGAAGTGTTTCGGTTTTATGATATGCTGTATCAATTATTCTACGCATTTCATTATCTATTTTAGCTGCAACTTCTTCTGAGTAATTTCTAATTTTGTTAAAGTCTCTACCTAAGAAAACTTCCTCGTCATTTGTTCCATATGTCATCGGACCCAAATCGTCACTCATACCATAAGTTGTAACCATTGCTCTTGCAATCTTTGTAGCTCTTTCTATATCGTTGGATGCTCCTGTGGAAATATCGTTTAGAGCTAATTTTTCAGCAACTCTGCCGCCTAACAATCTTACTATACTTTCTTCCATGTCTGTTTTAGACCTGTATGAACGGTCTTCTTCCGGAAGATACATAGTAAATCCACCGGCTCCGCCTCTTGGTATAATAGTAATCATATGAACCGGGTCTTTGCTTGATGAAAGCTTTGCTACAACAGCATGACCGGCTTCATGATACGCTGTAAGTTTTTTCTCATTTTCACTAATTACTTTACTTCTCTTTTCAGGTCCCGCTATAACTTTTGTAATAGCTTCTTCTATTATATCCATGGATATAGACGTTTTATTTTGTCTTGCTGTCAACAATGCAGCTTCGTTCATTGCATTTTCCAAATCAGCCGGTGTAAATCCGGGAGTTCGTTTTGCAACTATTTCTAAATCAACATCATCTTCTAATGGTTTTTTTCTAACATGAATTTTTAATATTTCTTCTCTTGCCTTCACATCCGGCAGTCCCACGTGAACCTGTCTGTCAAATCTACCCGGTCTCATTAATGCAGGGTCTAAAATATCCGGTCTGTTGGTTGCTGCTATAATGATTATGCCTTCATTGCCTGAAAATCCATCCATTTCAACCAATAATTGATTCAATGTTTGTTCTCTTTCATCATTTCCACCGCCAAGTCCGGCACCTCTTCTTCTTCCAACTGCATCTATCTCATCAATAAAAATTATACACGGTGCATTTTTCTTAGCCTGCTCAAACAAATCTCTAACACGAGAAGCACCTACACCAACAAACATTTCAACGAAATCAGAACCACTTATACTAAAAAACGGCACTCCTGCTTCTCCTGAAACAGATTTAGAAAGATATGTCTTACCGGTTCCCGGAGGTCCTACAAGCAATACTCCTTTAGGTATACGAGCTCCAAGTTTAACAAATTTAGCAGGATTTTTAAGGAAATCAACTATTTCACTAAGTTCTTCCTTTTCTTCATCTAAGCCTGCAACATCAGCAAATGTAATTTTTTTACTTGGATCATCATCCTTAACCATTTTTGCTCTGCTCTTACCAAAGGACATTGCCTTTCCTGTTCCTCCACCCTGTGATTGCTTCATAAACACATACCAAAGCACTCCTAATAGAACTAACATTCCAATGGTAGGAAGTGCTTGAACCCACAATGGTGTTGCTGGAACAGGTTCACCTACTAATTGTATTTCACCAATTTCAACCTTTTCCGCAAGATACCTATCATAAAAACTTGAAGAAAATAAAAATACAGTAGGTACATATGATGTAAATTGAGTATCATCTTTATAAACACCCTTTACCTCGCTTTCCGTAAAGGAGAGTGATTTTACATTGTTATTTTTTATCTGAATTATAAGCTCGCTATAACTTATACTTTGTGAATCCTTAGAGGGTTCAACCATACCTTGAACCAACATTATGATTACTACAAATATAATTACATACATAGCAATGCTTCTCATGAATCCTTTCAATTAAAGCCTCCTCTTGATAACATTATGATATAATAATTGTATCATAAAATAAAATTCATTACAAATAGTTTATATATATTTTAACAAGCATGTATTAGTTTGAATATACCTCTTCTTTTAATACTGCAATATATGGCAAGTTTCTATATTTTTCAGCATAGTCAAGTCCATATCCAACAACAAATTCATCCGGAATTTTAAATCCTGTATATTTAATGTATAAATCGATTTTTCTTCTATCAGGTTTGTCAAGTATTGTACATATTTCAACCGATGCCGGTCCTCTACTTTTCAAGTTTTCTACAAGATAAGATAATGTTAGTCCTGAGTCGATTATATCTTCAACTATCAACACGTGTTTTCCTTCTATAGAAGTATTTAAATCCTTAAGTATCCTTACAACTCCAGAAGATTGGGTATTTGCGCCATAGCTTGAAATCGCCATAAAATCTATATCTAAAGCTGTGTCAATTTGTCTCATTAAATCACTTACAAATATAACCGCGCCCTTCAATACACATATTAACAATAAATCCTTATCTTTATAATCTGCTGTAATTTTTGCTCCAAGTTCTTTAACCTTTTCTTGTAACGCTTTTTCTTCTATAAGTATTTCTCTTATATCCTTATTCATATTAGCTCCCTTACTGTAATATTTAATATTTTCTTTGTTGATGAAGTTACTTTAAAGTTATTGTGTATTCTAAAATCCTCAAGCCACAATATATTGTTGTCATCAGCTATAATCAACTTTCTATCTCTTTCCTCTTGAGGTACTTTCATATCAATAAATATATCCTTGATTTTCTTCACACCTGTCATTCCGCAAGGAATCATGCTGTCTCCAGGTAATCTGTTTCTTACAATTAAGTTACCTTTAACCAAATCATAATCTACGCTGATTGTGTCCTTGTCCATGGAGTTAAAATCAGCAACGTCCAACACTTTACAACTTATAACTTTTCCAACCTCAAATATTTCCATTAGTTCATTTAATACTATATTATATTTAAAATTTGGAATATTTTCAACATTTTTATTAATTATTAAATTATCATAGCTTATTTCAACGGTAATAGATTCTGTCAAATTAATTTTTTTACCTGTCATACTATTATTAATAAAGTCCATTACATAATCAATGTGCTTCATTTCAATATTTACAGTATTGCCTTTTAACAGCTCAACAGCATACCTTAAAATTCTTCCAGCTACTTCAGGCTCAATTCTTTTTAATTTTGTTAAGTTTAGTATAACCTTATTATTGTCTTTTGAAATAAATACATCATTAAATATTTTTTCAATAAATTTTTCTATGATTTTTTTATCTCTTTGCATGGTTTCAGACATTCTGTACAATGTATTTTGAATATTTGGATTAAAATTATTCTCTAAGAAAGGTATTAAATCAAGACGCATTTTATTGCGACCATAAATATTTTGGGAATTAGTAACATCTACACAATAATCATAGTTATTTTCATGAAGATATTGTAAAACCTCTGATTTTGAAACATTAAGCATAGGTCTTATTACATTATCTTTTTTAATAGACATAGCACTTAATCCATCAATTCCGGTTCCTCTTATAATTCTTTGAAGAACTGTCTCTGCTTGATCATTTAAATTATGAGCAACAGCAATAATTCCGCCGCCTATTTCATTTAAATTCTCATTAAAGAAATTGTATCTTAAAATTCTTCCTGCTTCTTCTTCTGTAACCTTTAATTCCTTAGCATATTCTGTAGCATTTTTGCGTTTAACAAAAAGTCTTATATTATATTTATTACAAAGCTGTCTCACAAATTCTTCATCTCGAAACGCATCTTCACCTCTGTACATATGGTTTATATGAGAAGCATACAGGTTGAAACTTAAATTATCCTTTAGTTTTATTAAGTTGTAAAACAAAAAAACTGAATCAGGCCCTCCGGATAAGGCTAATAGCACATTGTCGCCGGGGCCGATTAAGTTATTATCAAATATATTATTTTTTACTAAATCGTGCATAATTTCCCTCATGTTTTAACATATTTAAGATTATACCACGATTTTCTATTATTAAAACTACTTTTTTAGTTTTTTATCTCAACCAATTTTAGTAACTAACACGGTCATGTCATCTATAACAGTTTCCTGTCCTCTCAATGCATAGCTCAATATTGAATTAGCAATAGTTTGAGGATCTTTTCTCACAAGCAGCTCTAAAAATCTATCTAATGATTTTTTTTCATCCATTCCAATAGAATCAATAATTCCATCAGAAACCATAATTATTATATCTCCAATATGGATATCTTTTTTAAATGAACTATACTCAAAATTATCAAGTATACCTAATGGTAGACTCTTTCCCGATATTTTATCAATGCTTTTACCGCTTATTATATAAGTTGGTGCAGCACCTGCCTTATAAACTCTAATTTCTTTTGAGCCATAATCTATAATGTTTAAATCAAAAGTTACAAACCTTTCATCACCCAACTTAAGCATTAAAATTGAATTGAGCGTTCTTAATATTTGTTCTTCTGTAAAATCTGTATAAAGGAATTTTGAAAGCAACTCTACAGCACTGTTACTTTCACTACATGCCTCTTCTCCTGAGCCAATACCGTCACACAGTACAGTGTAATATCTATCTGCTCTACCCGCATGTGCAAAGTTATCACCGGAAACAACGCTTCCATCCTTTGTAGCAGTGGCACTGTATGTCCTTATTTTAATTCTTTTTATATTTTTAAATTTAAATATATAGTAGTTTGGAGATGCAATTACTCTGTCTGTACACTTAACTTTTACACCACTTACATTTCTAACAATTAATTCTATGGCGCTTTCTACTTCATCAGGATTTTTTTCTGTTTTTACCGTTAAGCTCAATACTATAGCATTTTTATCATAGGAAACAACCTCAAAAAATTTGATATTTATATTTTGCCACAATAGTTGTTCTTTTATTTTTGTCTTTGCTCTTTCAGAAAAAATATTTACATACTTGTATTTTTTATAATCATCTAAATCCACTATTGTTGATGTTGATGTTGTAGCAGCTTCATTTTTTATATATTTATTTCTTTGATCGTTTTTATTTTTATATTTGTTTAAATTATTTTTAAATCTATGGATGTTTATTTTCTTTTTTCCTCTTTTTATATTTTTAATCATTTTAATAACTTCATTTGATAAAATAATTGCGCTAAAAATAAAAAAAGTTTCAAAAATATTTAGTATGAACCCATTTTTATTGAATCCATCTGCTATTAATATGGTGCTTTTGGAAACAAATAAAATAACTGCAGCGTATCCTGCTACTGAAATGATGGACTTTTCTCCTTTCTCAAAACTAATAAAGTAAGCCCATACTGCCATAAGTATTATTGTATATACAAAATTTAACTTAACTGATAAAACCGCTAAAATTGTTAAAAGTAGAAGCGATATGGATGTCCCCTTGTTAAAGCTGTAAGTACTAAATGCTATAATTGCAAAAGGAAATATTTCGTTAATAATATTTTGTCTTGCAATTAAAAAACACACCAAAAAAATAATTATATTATTTCTGATGTGCTCTATTTCATTTTTAACAAAACTCTCAAATAATTTACTGTTAATATTTTTGTCTTTTGTTTTACCAATCATATACTCCACCCCTCATTGTTATGGTAGCAGAGATATAATGTAAAATGCTGTCTAAATGCGCGATTATTGATATCTAATTTTCTAAATCACCTTGAAATCCAATACCTTGAATCAACTTATTATCATTTTTATTTTTGTCTATGTAGATGGTTTCATTTGGTTTAACCATTTTATACTGGTTTCTTGCAATTTTCTCAACAAGCTCCAAAAGTTCTTCCTCATTATTCATTTTTTCAACATCACTTTTAAGCTCTTGAACCTTTTTTTCAATTTTTGCTTTCTCATATAATTTTTCATCAATTTGTTTATTTAAGTCATTCAATAATTGATATTGAGAAAATGCGGTATAAACAAAATATATTACAAATACAGAAAACAAGAAATTTATTATATTTAGTTTTCTTCTCTTTTTGATAGGAGCTTCAAATTTTTTCTGTCTATTTTTTTCTTTTATAGCTTTTTCCTGCAGTCTAAAATCTTCGTTGTTGATTCTTCTTTTTAATTCTATTATCTTTTGGTCGTCGTTCATTTGCCTGCTCCTTTCTTCGTCTTTTGTTTAACCTCTTCAATTGTTTCCTTCTATTATATACTATCTTTCTATTTTTTGAAATCTTTTTTAGTTTAAATTTAAAAAATTTATATCTTTTTTTTGCATTATTCTTAGTTTTTTCATATTTAAGTTTAAAAGGATACAAAATAATCTTTAGTTTTCTGACAAGTGCCTTAAACGGTTCAATTATGAATTCTACTGCTTTCTTAATATATTTTAATACCCCATCAATAACAAAAATAAACAATTTTAATATATATCGGCTAATTCCATAAAAATATAATAGTGCGCCTATAACAAATCCCATAAGAATAAAAAATCTTATATTTCCGTAACTTATATCAAATATAATAGTAACACCTATGTAAATACTAATTAGCCAATAAACTAAATCACCAATCGCAATGCCAAAAGTGCCTAATTTAATATAATGGCGAAGAAGCCTGTATGCATCCCACAAACTGCCAAGGAGCATACCTGCCATAATTGATACAGCAAGCATATATTCTTGAGAATACGGTAAATAATCCATTAGAACCTACTTAAAAAGTTTCTTTACCAAGCTTACTTTTTCTCTCTGACCAACATATTCAGAAAAAACTATGGAGTTTATTTCACCCTTTACCATAAGTTTTCCTTCGTCTACATTTAATTTACTAATGTTTAAATTTTCACCTTTAATTGTAAGCTTTCCTTTATTAGTTAACAATACAACCACTTCGTCATTAAAATTATCTACACCTTCAACACCTGTTACATTTAATACTTCCTTATTTTCAAGCAACAAGCTCTGAACTACTTTTTCGTCCATATAACATCCCCCTGACTCCCATTATTATTAATTATATGTCCCCATGCTCATATTATGACGACATGTATTAGGGAGATTCTTCATAAATAAAGAACCTCCCATTTTGTTCTTATTAACTTAGTTTATGCTTATCCTTGTAAATATCCCTTGCTAATCTGCCATTGAGAATACTTCTTTTCAATGTTTTAATATTCTGTCTTGTCTGAATTACATTACCTGAATTCATTATAATAGCAGCATGGCCATCCTTCACAATTACCTCTTTTATGGAGTTAATATCCACATAACCGTACGCTGCATCATGCTTGAACATTGGCTCTCTTACATTAACATAAACATAGACTAAGTTCTCATTAATAACTATTGGAACCTTATTTGTTATACCTAATTCATGTCCATAATTAATTCTGTTGTGATACAAACTAATATTGTAATAGTCTGCTAAATTCTTTACACAAGTTTCAATTGTTGCACTTTTTACAAAGGAGCCGGCTTTTGTTATAATTTCGGTGCAGTTTCCCTTATCTTTAACGTAAACAGGCAACAAAGCTTCAATTTCGTTGAATTTTAATGTTTCCTTCATTTTACACAAATCCTTTTATTAAAATTTACATTGAAATTTTAACATTATTTTTTCATGAAATTTAATCAGACTCTCCCCTTACTTTCATGCTACTCATTTTTTTACATTATTTAAATAAACTGCTATCCTTAAGATGTGTCATACAAGAAAGCAGGTGAGCTATGAGTAATAAGGCAAGTACTGATATTAATTATATTATTCAAATGTCTCTAAAAGGGGACAAGAAATATCAGGAAATTTTATTAAATAAATTAAAACCTCTTATATACAGGAACATCTATAAGTATTGGAATTACAATGATTCAGTAGTTGAAGACTTATTGCAGGAAGGATATATTGTAGTACTTGGCGCACTAAAAAGCTTTGATAATAATAAAGAGGCACACTTTCTTGCATATGTAAAAAGCAAAATTAAATATTTTTATATGAATCATTACAGAGAAAGCATAAAAATCTCAGCTTCTCTTACAGACTTGAAAAACGCTAATCAAAATCAACTTATAGACTTTGAAGAAAGCTTAGAACAAACAATAATTAAAGAAGAAGAAAATTCTCTTCTTAAGTTATGTATAGATAAATTATCAGAAAAAGAGCAACGATTAGTATTTTCTTATTTCTATGCCGAAAGATCAATATCAGAAATAGCAAAAGATTTAGATATCTCTAACAGAGCTGTATTAAACAGAAAATCAAGGATTATTAAGAAATTAAAGAAGTGCATATACAGGAGGTGAGATTATGGAAGAAATTATTAATATAATCGGAAACTTTGGTTTTCCTATTGCAATTACAGTATACCTGTTGGTAAGAATTGAATCTAAACTTAATCAATTGACAGAATCTATTCACGAGCTCACTACCGCTATAAAGAGCATGAAATGATAACAAAAAGATTCCCTCTTCCCTTAAAGTAGATTTCATGATAATATATTGTCATAATATTTTTAGAAGAGGGAATTTTATGAAAAACAAAGAAGTTAAATCAGTACTTATATTACTTTTAACTGCAGCTATATGGGGTTTTGCATTTGTAGCACAACGAGTAGGCATGCAGCATGTGGGAGCATTTACATTTAACGGCGTTAGATTTGCATTGGGAAGCATTTCATTACTGCCGGTTATTTATTTTTTTAGTAAAAAATCCACAGAAAACATAGAAAATACTGAAGAAGCAGACTTAAAAACAACTGTCAAATCAGGAATTTTATTAGGATCTGTTTTATTTATAGCAGCATCCCTTCAACAGGTTGGTTTAATATACACCACTGCTGCAAAGGCAGGTTTTATAACAAGCTTATACATTGTATTAGTACCTATATTAGGAATATTTTTAAAACAAAAAACTAATGCGGCAACATGGCTTGGTGCGCTAACAGCAGTTATTGGTCTGTATTTTTTAAGTATTAATGAAGGTTTTACCATTGAATTTGGAGATTTTTTAGAAATCATTGGCGCATTTTTCTGGGCAGCACATATTCAATTAATTGATAAATTTGTTAAAAATATCAATGCAATTAAGCTTTCATCCGTTCAATTCGCAACCTGCTCAGTGTTGAGCTTAATCGTAGCATTCATAACAGAAGATGTTAATTTATCCGGATTGACAAGTGCCATAGTTCCAATATTGTATGGTGGTGTTATGTCAGCAGGAGTTGCATATACACTTCAAGCTGTTGGACAAAAATACGCAAAACCATCCCATGCAGCAATCGCATTAAGTATGGAATCAGTATTTGCAGCTATTGGAGGATTATTGTTGCTTAATGAACTACTTCCAGTTAGAGGATACTTAGGTTGTGCATTGATGCTGTTAGGAATGTTAATTGCTCAGTCTGAGAATTTTAAGAAAGATAAATCATTAGTATAAAAATAATAGTAAAAGGTTGTTGAAAAGCTCGTCATGCAAGGCACCGGAGAACGGGCAACTGAGCAGGCAGGCTTTTTCAACAACCTAATAGAGAGCTTTATCTTACTTTACATTTCCATTTCTTTTATCCAAAGCTTCATCTCTTATTTCTCTTCTCATGTTTTCAATTGACAATTCTCTTCTTACATTTTTTGCTTGAAGATCACTTTTTTGCTTACTATTGACACTGTTTTTTATCATATCTTCTGTTTCCCTGTAGTTAGCAATTGTATTATCAATATTTCTTTGAATTTTATCAACATTATCTCTTCTGTCATCAGGTTTTGGTTTATTCATTTCTTTCACCTCGCTGTTTTTTAGATTATAAAATAATAATCATTATTTATTATGTGTAAGTATAAAGTTATTATTTATATAATTTTTAATTTTTATAGGCCCTGCCAAAATGTCCTTACCTATAAACAACTGGCCTGTATCTTTTGATTTGATACTCCATTTTATAAGCTGAATACTACCTTCTTCTATTTCAATTCCTGTTATGCACCTTGGATGTACACAACTCCCATCATTAAAATATGAAGTATCATAATTTAAAGGAAACATCGGTCTATGATTATGACCTGCTACTAAAATTTTGTTTTCCTTTTTAGCCCACTCTGATAATTTTTTTGCTACTGCAGTTTTCCTTTTATAATTTTTAGCAGTTCTCGTTACGTCATTAACTCCAAAATTCTCTAATGGTTTCCAAAAATATCTAACTAAGAACTTTGCAATCTTCCATATATCATTGTTTAAAAAATCAACCTGATGTCCATGTAATAGTAATATTTCAACATCGCTTTCCTTGTGCTTTAATACTAATCCCTCATGTATTTTAATATTTGTAAATAGCGGAATTGTTTTGCCGTCTCTTTGTCTTAAATATTGATATAAATTTTCCGTTACAAATTTATCTTTTTTCTTTACCATATCATGATTGCCGTATATCATATAAAAGCGGTCTTTTTCATAAAACTTTTTCATTATCCAAAATGCATCACTATGCTCATCAATTATATCTTGAAATTTTCTATTCTCCCACAACTCATCTCCGTCACCAATTTCGATATAAGTATAACCTTCTTTATAGTAATGTGACAAAGCAGCAAAAAAAATATTCTGATTTTTTGAGAACGAATCAGCCCAACTTCCATCTCCTCTGTGACAGTCACTCATAAAAATAAACTTAGAATTATCATCAAAATATATCCGTTCTGATGTCTGATAAACCTTTGATATTCGATTTAAGTAATTCATAAGAACATCCCCGTAAATTATAAATAGTATTGAAACAATGATCTGCTTTTACCTAACTTATAAAGCTGCGTTAAAAATTCAGGAGCTGTTTCTCTCACATAAATGATTTTATCTATTGAATTATCATAATCCTTAGTTAGTTCATTGAAATCCTCACAGAGATTTTTATTATTAGCCTGCATAATATAGTCTAACACCTTGTTTCTTGAGTAAGGCTGTGGAGTTTTAGGTTCATCAAAAACCAATCTTACAGTATTGTTCACCACTACTATTTCTTCATCATTATAACCAGCCTCTTTAAGACCTATAATAAATTTATCTCTCATTAAACTATCCTTTAATGATATGCTTAGTTCCATAGTTAGCTCATGTGGATGTGAAAATTCGCCAAGTTTAAATCCTGTAAGCCACCAATGCACACCTTTCCTACTCATGATTATTTTTCCGTTCTTTTTAAGTACAAAAGACATTTTTAACATATCTTTATCACCAGCACTGTTATAAAAAGTGTCTTTAATATAATCATCATCAATTCTGTACTTCGATGTTTCATATACTCCGATTTCACATCCTGTTGTCATACCGTATTGTCCCTTCCATAATTCAATCATCCAGCTCCTATTGTCATATTCAAAATAAATTGGTTCACAATCAATAATCATAGACATTGGAG
>JAEZGU010000152.1 GCA_023416855.1 Bacillota bacterium | reverse complement strand
GAGTTCTTTTCTTATTTACTAACACATCATAAACTTCAGGACTTTCTATTATAACAACATTACTATTAACCGGTTGTTCAATTGCATCATTTGGTTCCTCAGTTGTAGGTTCCTCATTCCCTATTTCTTCCTCCGGTTCTTTATTTGGTTCTTCTAAAGGTTCATCAGATTCTTCTATTGGAGTTTCTATAGCAGGATCCTCATTTTCCGGTTCCTTTTCTCTATCATTAATTTTCCCTTTTATCATAAAAATTGCTAAGAATAATACTATTAATAATGCCGTCACTGTTATTATTGCTTTTTTCATCTTACGTCTATTTCTTCTTTTCATTTTTATCTCCGTCTTAAATTTTTTTCCACATTATGATTGCATCTTCAGTAGGTGCTTGATAATACCTTGGTCTTTTTCCTGCTACTAAAAATCCAAATTTTTTATATAAATTAATGGCAGGTATGTTTGACTCTCTAACCTCAAGTGTCATTTGTGTTATTTCAGAACATTTACATATTTCAATCATTTTATTGATTAGATTTGTAGCAACTCCCTTTTCTCTGTATTGTGGTAATACAGCTACATTAGTTATGTGGCATTCATTTAATATCCTCCACATTCCCATATACCCTAATATTATTCCACTTTCTTCTGCACATTGGTAATAAGCTAATTTGTTTTCTAATTCTTTTTCATAGGATACTTTGGACCAAGGTATTGAAAAACACTTTCTTTCAATTTCAATTATTTGTTCTAAATCATCATGATTGATTCCTCTTATAAGCATAAACCCTCCTTATTTTTTATTTCTTTCGGCCTGGGATAATCTTAAATATTGAGGTTTGAAATCTGAAGCATTAGATAGTTCACCACTCAATGCTTTATTATATGCTAAAAAAGACAATGTTGAAGCACGTAAATTATTAAACGTAACCGGTGCAAAATATATTTCCTTATTATTTAACAACTCTTCAATTAAGCCTTTATAATTTACAGAACCATCTCCGTTAAATATAAATGGCTCATTGTAGTCTTTAAGAATTTCTATCAGTTCTTCAATATTGCATGGAAATTGTTCTTTTATCTCAACTAATTTTTCATTTTCCCATTTATAAATGCCCGTATAAATTCGTCCTGCCTTTGCATCAATAATTGGTACAATTAGTTTGTCAGTACAATAAATATTCCCGGCAAGTGATTTTAGTGTAGGTATGTTTGCTATTGGTAAATTTGCCGCATAGCTTAAGCTCTTTGCAATTGCTGCTCCTATTCTAAGTCCTGTATAGGAGCCAGGTCCCTCTGAAATTGCTACTATGTCAATATCACTAATTTTAAGCTCTAACTCATCCATTAGATTCTTAATTAATGGCATTAATTTTTCTGAATGAGTTTTTTTATGATTTAATGTTACTTCCCCTAATAAATCCGCTCCTTCTGATACCGCACAGGAAGCAGTAATTGAGCTTGATTCAATTGCAAGTATTTTCATAACCTTTTATCTCCATAATTAATTTATCATAGGTTTTTCCATTACCTTTTATGTATACTATACGTCTGTTATCATCTATTCTTTTTATTTCTATGTTTATTCTATTTTCCGGTAATATACCTTCAATTATTTTAGACCACTCAATGATTGTTACACCCTCAGAATAAATATATTCTTCATAATTCAAATCATACATATCATCCTCAGAATTTAATCTATAAACATCCATATGATAAAAAGGTAGTCTTCCTTGATATTCTTTTATAATGTTAAATGTAGGGCTTGTTATATACTCTTTAACACCGAATTCTTTTGCTATAAACTGTGTCAACGCTGTTTTTCCAACACCTAAATCTCCATCTAAGCAAATAACATCACCCTTGTCTAAACAACGGCTGATAATTTTCCCTAATCGTTCGGTATCCTTTAAACTGTTTATTGTTATTTCCATCGTTCTCCTATCGCTCTCCACATGTTCCAACTATACTACTATCGTTCCTAATTATACATTTTCAAAATTAAAAAATCAAGGTTCAATAATATACTTGGAAAATATGCGTACTTTTAGCAATTCAAAAAACATTGAACATTACAATGGGACATGTTATAATGTTATGATTTATCAATAGGACAAAGATTAAATAAATAGTGTTAAACACTTACAGCATGAATAAAATGGATATATAAGAATATTCAAGGAGAAGATAATGAGACTAAATTTTAAATCTATATATTTTATTGGCATTGGTGGAATAAGCATGAGTGCTTTAGCAGAAATTATGATAGATGAAGGTGTGAAAGTTTCAGGCTCTGACAGAAGCAACTCACATATTATTAAAAAATTAGTAGATAACGGTGCTAAAATATACATAAACCACGACAGTAAAAACATAACAAATGACATAGATTTGGTAGTTTACACATCTGCAATTTCAAATGATAATCCTGAACTTTTAAGAGCTAAGGAATTAAATTTGAATATTATGGATCGAGCTGAATTTTTAGGACTAATAATGCAAAACTATAAAAATTCCATATGTGTATCAGGTACACATGGTAAAACTACAACAACGGGCATGCTGTCATCCATACTAATAGAGACAGATTTACAGCCAACTATATTTTTAGGTGGTGAAATGGATTCACTTGGAGGAAATTTACTAAGAGGTTCCTATGACTTAATGCTGACAGAAGCGTGTGAATACAAAAGGAATTTTCTTAAATTTAATCCAACAATGGAAATTATTCTAAATATTGATGAAGATCACCTTGATTATTATAAGGATTTATCAGACATCGAAAGTGCATTTGTGGAATACTCCAATATTTTACCTGAATCAGGACATTTAATAGTAAATGTTAAACATAAAGAATTGTTTAAAGACCTTAAATGTAATGTAGTAACATTTGGTCCTGATAACAGTGCTGACTATTATCCCGAAAATATAAGATTAACACCTGTTCCTTTTTATGACTTAATGCATAACAACAAAAAAATTGCTGAAATAAGTTTGAAAGTATTTGGTGAACACAATATATTGAATTCTATCGCAGCTGCTGCTGCATGTATTAGCTTAAATATAGATATTGAAACTATAAAGAATGGTTTAAATGATTTTAAAGGTACACACAGAAGGTATGAATATAAAAACACCTACAATGGTGCTTCAGTGATTGATGATTATGCACATCATCCTTCAGAAATGAAAGCAACTTTAAAAACTGCAAGAATTTATACTGAAGGAAAAATAATAACTGTTTTTCAGCCTCACACATTTACACGAACAAAGAAATTATTTAATGAATTTGTTGATGCATTGTTGTTGTCAGACGAAGTAATATTATTGGACATTTATGCTGCAAGAGAAATTGATACAGGCGAAATCCATTCAAAACATATTATAAATAAGCTGAATGAACAAAATGGCAACGGTCATTATGCGGAAAGCTTCCAACAGGCTGCAGAAATAATCAAATCCCTTGCCAAAAATGGAGATACCATAATTACAATGGGTGCAGGCAATGTAAATGAAGTAGGGGACCTGTTAACAATTGATGAGCAATAGAATAGCAGTTCGATAAGCAATTGACTATCAATTGTCTAAATATAAATAAGAGCGCAAAAGCGCTCTTTATTTGTCTATTGCTAATAATAGCCAATCCATTGTAAATCCATTGTTAATGATCTCTATTAGTTAAATACTTTGCAAGCTCTATTAAGTATTTAGCCTTATCTCCAAACATAAATAAATCTTCTATAGCTTTTTCAGTAAGCTGCTCTACTTGTCTTTGTGCTTCATCTATTGAAACAAATGATAAATACGTAATTTTATCATTTGCAATATCACTGCCTATCTTTTTACCTAATTTCTCAAGAGTACTTGTAACATCAAGTATGTCATCCTCTATTTGAAATGCCAATCCTAATTTTTCAGCGTAACTTTCAAGTGCCTTCAATTGAATTTTATCTGCTCCTCCTAATATTGCTCCGGCTAATATACTGCTTTTAATTATTGCGCCTGTCTTTAAGGAATACATATATTTTAAATCATCTAAAGATTTAATTTTATCATGACCAAACATGTCGATCACTTGTCCTCCTATCATTCCATCAACACCTGAGGACTTCGCTATAATATTTAGAGCTTTTATTGCGTTATCTCTATCTTCAAAATTCATGGTAGCTTCCAAACCTATTTCAAAGGCCTTATTTAACAACCCATCTCCTGCTAAAATTGCAATAGCTTCCCCATATTTTTTGTGATTTGACAACTTACCTCTTCTATAATCATCATTGTCCATAGCAGGTAAATCATCATGAATTAATGAATAAGTATGTATCATTTCCATTGAACAAGCAAATGGTACAACATCCTTTTCATCATTCTTAAATAATTCATAAGAAGCTAACAATAATACAGGTCTTAAGCGCTTACCACCTGATAACAAGCTATAATTCATTGCCTCATAAATTGTCTCTTGAGGATTATTTTCATCACTAATTATATTTTTTAGAAAATTTTCTGTTATATTTATTTTATTTTTAAACCAATTGTTGAAATTCATAATTCCTCCTAATATTCATTATAGGGTTGACCAATTTTTCATCATAAAAATGCTTATCCAACATATCTTATTATACAAGCATTTCTTATTATATAAAAAATATAGGAGGAAGTAAATGAAAACAAGAAAATTCTTATCTTTGATTTTAGCTATGGTTATGGTTGTAACTCTGCTTTCAGGATGTACACAGCCAACTGAACAACCGGCTCCGACTCCGGCTCCTGCTCCTTCACCGGAACAACCGGCTCCGGCACCTGAAGAACCAAAGGGCGACCAAATATTAAAATTTGGTGCATCATCCTTTGACGGAGTTTTTAACCCAATTATGTCTGATAATGTTTATGATGCATATATAGCAGATATTATTTTTGAAAAATTAATAACCAATACACCGGAAGGTGAATATGTGCCATCAATAGCTACATGGACTTTGTCAGAAGATAAATTAACCTATACTTTCACATTGAAAGATGGGATTAAATTCTCTGACGGTACTGATTTGACAACAGAAGACGTTGCATTCACTTACATGACTATAGCTCATCCTGATTATAACGGTCCAAGAGCTTATGCTGTTAACAATTTCTTAGGTTATGAAGAATATCACAGCGGAGCAACTGACAAATTTGAAGGAATTCAAATAATTGATGATAAAACAATATCCTTTACATTTAAAGATGGTTTGGCTGCACCAGCAAATATTGAATGCTTCGACTATGGAATTATGCCAAAAGCATATTATGAGTTCGAAAATTGGGAAGATTTTTTAGCTCTTATAGACCAACCTTTAGGCTCAGGTATAATGGTGTTAGACAGCTGGGAACCTAAACAGTTTATATTATTGAAAAAGAATACTAATTATTGGGATCCAGCCAATGCAGCTAAAATTGACGGTGTATTAGTAAGTGAAGTTCCTGATGAAAGTATATTGTCAGCATTACAAACAAATCAAATTGATTTTGCACAAATATCTTCAAGCGTAGAGAATTTAAAAGCAGCAGAAGCAATGAGTAATATTAGCGTTACAAACTATTTAGGAAATGGCTATACATTTATGTGCTTTAATACGTTAAAACCAACTTTAGAGGATGTTAGAGTTAGACAGGCGCTTATGTATGCTCTTGACAGAGAAGCATTTATTGAGGTGCAGTATGGTGCAGATTTAGCATCTGTAGGTATGGCTCCAATATCTCCTGCATCCTGGGCATTCCCTGATCCTTCGGAGTTAAATCCATATAAATTTGATATGGCAAAAGCTGCTCAATTAATGGATGAAGCAGGATGGTTAATGGAATCTGATGGTTTCAGGTACAAAGATGGTCAAAAATTTTCTGTTAGTTGGTTAGTTTACACAGATTCTGCTTGGCCTGGAACATTGTCAGGAATGGCAGCGGATACATGGAAGCAGCTGGGTGTAGATCTTAATATAGAATTAATGGACTTTAATACAGTAGCAGCTCGTACAATGGATGCAGAGCCTGGAGAAAAAGACTTTGATATTTACACAATGGGCTTTTCGCTATCAATAGATCCTGATCCAACAGGTGCATTGTTCGATGATAATGCTTTTGTGGCAGGTGGTTTTAATGCATCCGGATATAAGAATGCTGAAGCTATGGAATTAGTTGCAAAAGGCAAGGCCGAATTTGACACAGAAAAACGTGCTGAAATATATAAAGAATGGGCAAAAATGATGAATGAAGAAATTCCTCACGTAATAATAGCTTATAGAAGTGAAATTTGGGGAATTAACAATAGAGTAGAAGGTTTATACATCGATACCTATGCTAAATGGGATCTATCTTTGAAGAATATTACTTTAAAATAATATTATAAACTGGGCAGGTAAAACCTGCCCTTAGGCTATAGAAATAATAAAGGAAGAGGTGGTTTTTATGAAAAACTATATCTTGAGACGTATTCTTCAAATGATTCCTGTTTTTATAGGAATTTTATTTATATTATTTTTCATCCTTGAACAAGCCCCTGGTACAGCAGTATCAAATATGATGCATCCAAGAATGACGCCTGATCAAAAAGCTGAATTAGCTCAAAAATTAGGATTAGACATACCATGGTACGAAAGATTTGTAAATTATGTTCAAGAAGCAGCCCAAGGCAATCTTGGTTATTCAAATACACATAAAAAGCCAGTGACAGAGGTTATAGGTAATTATGTTGGTCCTACTTTATTGCTCGCCTTAGTATCATTAAGTATATCAATTCTAATTGGTGTACCTGCAGGGATTATCAGTGCTACAAAACAATATACCATTGTAGATAATATTTTTACTGTTATATCATTTATTGGTATAAGCATACCTACTTTTTTCTTCGGTCTTATACTATTAAAAGCATTCGCTGTAGATGTACAGATTTTCCCTCTATTTGGTCTTAAGGATCCATTGATGATGTCGGATAAGCCTATTGATAAAATTTTAGATGTGGCATGGCATCTTGTGCTACCCAGCATAGTCTTAGGATTAAATTCCGTAGCAAGTTTTATGCGCTATACTCGTTCAAGTATGCTTGAAGTTATTAAGCAAGATTATATAAGAACAGCAAGAGCAAAGGGATTAAAGGAAAAAACGGTTATTTATCGCCATGCGTTTAGAAATGGCATTATTCCAATTATTACATTGCTTGGTTTTTGGATACCTTCCCTTTTGTCAGGTGCTGTAGTAACAGAATCAATTTTTGCATTGCCGGGTCTTGGAAAAATATCAGTTGAAGCAGCAATGCAAAGAAATTACCCCTTGATACTTGGAATAAACTCAATGCTTGCAATTCTAACATTGATAGGTGCTTTAGTAGCTGACATACTTTATGCTATTGCAGATCCAAGAATTAGATTTGATTAGAGGTGGACTATGGTTAACAACAAGGTAAAAGATAATAATATATATCTAAAAAATCAATCCTATTGGGGAGAAGTTATATTCAGACTTCGCAAAAATAGAATGGCGATGTTAAGTCTTTACATTATTGCTATTGTAATTGCATTATGCATTATTGTTCCAATAATATCACCATATGAAATACAAACAACAAACTTAGCCGGAAAAGACCAAAGCCCAAATGCCCAACATTTGTTAGGGACTGATTTAATTGGAAGGGACTTGTTTACCAGGCTTTTTTATGCTGGTAGAATTTCTCTTGGAATTGCAATTTCAGTTGTGTTTATAGAGTGTTTCATAGGAGTTGTTTTGGGTAGCATAGCCGGATTTTATGGAGGTGTAGTAGATGCAATAATAATGCGTATAGCAGAAGTATTCATGTCATTTCCTTTCATGATAATATGTATAACCATTGTATCAATTTTCGGAAACAGTATACCAAATTTAATTTTTGTATTAGCCATTCTTTTTTGGCCAAGCATAGCTCGTATTGTAAGAGGACAGATACTAACTCTTCGAGAAATGGAATATATGGAAGCATGCGAAGCGCTTGGTATAAGTGATATAAGAAGAATTTTCAGACATCTCCTTCCAAATGTATTAGCTTATGTTATAGTTTATGCAACCCTTGGAATGGCAAGCGTAATATTAACAGAAACATCTCTTAGCTTCCTTGGTTTAGGTGTTTCTCCACCAACACCTACATGGGGTAATATGATTCAAGAAGCAAGAAACATGCTGATAATCCAATATAAATGGTGGTACTGGATTCCACCCGGCATAGCTATATTCATTTCTGTAATGTGCTTTAATATATTGGGTGATGGTATGCGAGATGCCATAGACCCTAAAATGAAGAGGTAGTGCTATGAACAAACAATTATTAAAAGTTAATAACCTAAAAACTTATTTTTATTCGGACAGAGGTGTCGTTAAGGCTGTGGATGATGTGAGTTTTTATGTAAATGAAGGTGAAACCTTAGGTATAGTTGGTGAATCCGGATGTGGAAAAAGCATTACTTGTATGTCTTTGGTGCGTTTAGTAGAAACACCTCCGGGAAAATATGTAGGAGGAGAAATACTTTTTAATGGTGAAGATATGCTTAAAGTTTCTGAAACAAGGATAAGACAAATACGAGGAAATGATATATCATTTATATTTCAAGAGCCTATGACTTCACTTAATCCCGTTTTTAAAATAGGTAGGCAAATTAGTGAGGCTTTAATTCTACATAGAGGAATGACCAAAATTGAAGCTCATAAGGAAAGTATTAGAATGTTAGAGCTTGTAAAAATACCAAATCCCGAAAGAGTTGTTAATGACTATCCTTTTGCTCTGTCAGGTGGAATGAGACAAAGAGCAATGATTGCAATGGCTCTTGCCTGTGAACCTATGCTTTTAATAGCTGATGAACCTACAACAGCATTGGATGTAACTATTCAGGCTCAGGTATTAGATTTAATGAATGAACTAAAGGATAAAATTAATGCTTCAATAATTTTTATAACTCATGACCTTGGAGTAATATCAGAAATGAGTGACCGTGTCATGGTTATGTATGCAGGAAAAGTAGTAGAAGTAGCTTCTACATTTGATATATTTAAAAATCCGAAACATCCTTACACCATTGGACTTATAAACTCTAAGCCAGATATGAGCACAGAAAAATTAAGACTTAATGTAATTTCAGGAAATGTTCCTGATTTAATCAATCTTCCGGAAGGGTGTCCATTCCATCCAAGATGTGATAAAAAAATGGATATTTGCAAAAGAAAATTTCCAACTGAATATGCAATAAGCGAAGAACATAAAATATCATGCTGGCTCTACAACAGTAAGGAGGAAGTACAATGAACAACTACTTAGTTACAGTTAACAACTTAAAAAAGTATTTCCCAATAAAATCAGGTCTAATCAAACATACCACAGGAAATGTAAAAGCAGTAGACGGAGTATCTTTCAATATTAAAAAGGGGCAAGTTCTTGGAATAGTAGGAGAATCAGGATGCGGAAAATCTACATTAGGAAGAACTATCTTACGATTGCTACTACCTACTGAAGGTGAAGTTTTTTATGAAGGCAAAAGTGTTTTTGAAATGGATAAAAAAGAAATGAAAAAAATGCGTACCAAAATGCAAATAATATTTCAAGACCCTTATTCTTCTTTAAATCCACGACTTCCTGTTTATGAAATAGTAGGTGAAGCAATGCTTCAACACAAAGTTGTAAAAGATAAAAAAGAAATGAAAGAAAGAGCTATTGAAGTTATTTCAAAATGTGGATTGTACCCTGAACAGGCAGATAGATATCCTCACCAATTTTCAGGAGGACAACGGCAACGAATTTGTATAGCAAGAGCTTTGGCTGTTAATCCGGATTTTGTAGTTTGTGACGAAGCTGTTTCAGCATTGGATGTTTCTATTCAATCACAAATAATAAATTTATTAAAAGATGCACAAGAAGATTTTGGGCTTACTTATATGTTCATCTCTCACGATTTATCAGTAGTTAAATTTATAAGCGATGAAGTTGCAGTTATGTATCTTGGACAAATAGTAGAAAAAGGAGCTAAAAAACAGATATTTTCAAATCCACTGCATCCGTATACTGAAGCATTATTGTCAGCTGCACCTTCTTTTGACCCAACACTTCGTCAGAACGAAAAAAGAATAATACTTCAAGGCGACATACCTTCTCCTGCAAATCCACCTAAGGGATGTCGTTTCAATACCAGATGTCCATATGTTCATGCAGTGTGCAAGGAAGAAATCCCTAAATATAAAGAAATTAATCCTGGACATTTCGCAATGTGCCATAAAGTAAATGGAGTGTTCTAATGATATTTGAAAAAAAACGTGTAGAAGAAGATTTAAAGAAAATTAGAAAAGCAAATTTAACTGAAGAAGAAATAATAAACATGAAAGAAATTTATAATGATATACAACTTGAAAAGTATGATTTACTTGCAATGTTTATTGCTGTTATTTCATTAATACTGCCCTACATAATTATTTTTATGACAATAATGACAGCAGTAGTATTTTTATTGACCGGCTGAACGGTAACACAGCAGGGGGGCTTTTTTCAGCAACCTTCACAAAAAAATAAAAATCGGGAGCATACACTCCCGATTTTCTGTTAGCTACTTGTTATATTCTTGTAACGTTAGCAGCTTGGTCTCCTCTGTTTCCTTGAGTAACATCAAAACTAACTTTTTGACCTTCCTCTAAAGTTTTGAATCCATCTCCTTGGATAGCTGAGAAATGTACAAATACGTCATTTCCATCTTCTTTAGTGATAAATCCAAATCCTTTTTCTGAGTTAAACCATTTAACTGTACCCTGTGCCATGAGTACCTCCTAAAAATAATATTAATTATATTGCATTGTATAAAAAAATTCACACGCTTTTACATATTATATATACAGCAACCACATATAATATCTAAAAACATGTGAAATCCATAAATACTCTGTAATACATTATTATAATAACACAATTATTACTATTTGTCAATAACTTTTTTGTATAAAGCTTCAAAATTCAAGGTAAAATTCTATTTTTTACCAACAACTTTTGGGGACGGTTCTTTTTGATTGATATTTTTTATCAATCAAAAAGAACCGTCCCCAAAATTGGATTTATTTTTTACGTTCTAAATATTCGTCATAAGTCATTGCTCTGTCAATCATACCATCTTCAGTTAATTCTATAATTCTATTAGCAATAGTTTGAATAAATTGATGGTCATGTGATGAAAACAACACAATTTCTTTAAAATCAATCAATCCATTGTTCAAAGCAGTTATTGATTCCAAATCCAAGTGGTTTGTAGGCTGATCAAGCACTAAAACATTAGAGCCAGAAAGCATCATTCTTGAAAGCATACAACGCACTCTCTCTCCTCCTGATAACACATTTGCAGGTTTTAAAGCATCATCTCCGGAGAACAACATTCGGCCTAAGAAACCTCTTAAGAAGCTTTCTGATTGATCCTCTGAGTACTGTCTCATCCAATCTACAAGGTTTAATTTAACATCATCAAAGAATTCTGAGTTGTCCTTAGGAAAATATGATTTAGTGATTGTTTGTCCCCACTTAATTGTTCCTGTATCAGGTTCCATTTCACCAACTAAAATTTTAAACAATGTTGTTTGAGCAAGCTCATTTTCACCTATAAAGCATATTTTATCATCTCTGTTTACTCTGAATGAGATATCCTTTAGAACTTCAATTCCGTCTATTTTCTTAGATATGCCTTCTACTGTCAATATTTCATTACCTACTTCTCTATCCGGAGTAAACTTGACAAATGGATATCTCCTGGATGAAGCCGGCATTTCTTCAACCTCTAACTTTTCAAGCAGCTTTCTTCTTGATGTTGCTTGTTTTGATTTAGATTTATTAGCTGAGAATCTTTGAATAAAGTTTTGTAAATCCTTTATTTTATCTTCTCTTTTTCTATTTTGATCTCTCATTAAAGATTGCATCAATTGACTTGATTCATACCAGAAGTCATAGTTACCAACATACATTTTGATTTTCTTAAAATCTATATCTACTATATGAGTACA